>NZ_JAHMSB010000013.1:0-88637 GCF_018986355.1 Staphylococcus sp. CWZ226
TCTGTTCGCTCGACTTGCATGTATTAGGCACGCCGCCAGCGTTCATCCTGAGCCAGGATCAAACTCTCCATAATAATTTATGATGTTTGACTAGCTCATAAAAACTAATTGTTTTAAAACGTCCTTAAGACGTTTGTTAATTTGGAATTAACGTTGACATATTGTCATTCAGTTTTCAATGTTCATTAAATGTTTCAATGGAGCGGGTGATGGGAATCGAACCCACAACATCAGCTTGGAAGGCTGAGGTTTTGCCATTAAACTACACCCGCATATATTCGTAAATTAATGAAATGTTGATGCGGCCGAGAGGACTTGAACCTCCACGGGATCTCTCCCACTAGGCCCTCAACCTAGCGCGTCTGCCATTCCGCCACGACCGCTTGGGTTTGATTTCATTAATCATTTATTTTAACAACGTACTCTATTGTAACACTCTCGTAATATCATGTCAATAACTTTTTAAAAGTTTTTAACAAAGCGTTAAAGTTCGTTTCAAATATTTAATGTCGTTTTTTTAGGACATGAACTATCATATAACATTCTCAGAGTTGAGTCAACACTAAAGTTCATATTTCCTTGTTTTTATTTTAATCGTAGTAAAAAACCGAGCATCCAAGGCATAACACCTTAGATACTCGGTATTGATTACTATAATTTCTTTTGTAGTTTTAACTTGCCGTGACAATGACCACAAACCATCTTTCGTGTATTCACTTTTTTAATGCGCAAGAAAGATTTTTTGCATGATTGACATTGATATACATAGTTCGCTCGTTCTTCATAACTTTTAACAGCACTGCAAAATCTTGGTGCACCAACTTTTTGACTTAACTTCTTAAAATCTTTGTCTTTATGTTGGTAACCTCGTGTTTGCAGATGGAGATGATAATGACATAGTTCATGTTTGATAATATCAATAATAGCCGCTTCTCCAAACTGTTCATATTGTTTCGGATTGATTTCGATATTATGAGACTGCAACAAATATCTTCCGCCTGTTGTTCTTAACCTATTATTGAAATAAGCCTCGTGTTTGAATTCCCATCCAAATGATTGTCTGGAAATTTTCTCTGTAAGTTGTTGCAACTTCTCATTATCTATCCAGTTATTACTCATTAGGATTAATCATTGTCAATGAAACTTTATTTTTTACTGTATCTGTATCAAGTACCCAAACATATACAATATCTCCTACATTGACAATATCCATTGGATTTTTCACGAAACGTTTCGCTAATTGAGATATATGCACTAAGCCATCTTGTTTAACACCGACATCTACAAATGCACCAAAGTCAACGACGTTTCGAACAGTACCGCTCAATTTCATTCCTTTGGTTAAATCTTCTAAAGATAATACGTTGGATTTTAAAATCGGCGTTTCATATTCATCACGTGGATCTCGATTAGGTGCTATCAACGCAGCCACAATGTCTTCTAAAGTTGGTAGACCTACGTTTAATTGCTCAGCAGATTGTTTTAAGTCTAGTTTGTTCAATACCTCTTTAAGATGTGTTGTACCTAGATCTTCTGCACTCAAACCTTGTTGCTCTAATAATTGATATGCAATCGCATAACTCTCAGGGTGAATTGATGTATTATCTAACGGCTCTTTACCATTTACAATACGTAAGAATCCGATACTTTGTTCAAATGTTTTAGGGCCTAGACGTTTTACTTTGGCAATTTGTTTGTGATGGTTAATGACACCATTTTCTTCGCGATAATCAATAATGTTTTGTGCGATTTGCGGTGATAAACCTGAAACATGTTGCAATAATGAACGTGAAGCTGTATTCACATCTACACCAACTTGGTTAACGGCTGTTTCTACTACGAAATTCAAAGCATTTTCAAGTGCTTTTTGGTTAACATCATGTTGATATTGACCTACACCAATTGATTTTGGATCAATTTTTACTAATTCACTCAACGGATCTTGTACACGACGTCCTATGGAAACAGCACTTCTTTCTTCTACTTGGAAATCAGGAAATTCTGTTCTTGCGATTTCAGATGCAGAATAAACAGACGCACCCGCTTCGTTCACAATAATAAATTGAACATCTAAGTTATGTTTTTGAATTAAGTCAGCCACAAATTGTTCAGTTTCACGACTTGCCGTACCATTACCAATAGCTACTAATTTAACATCATAATCATTGATAAATTGTAAAAATGTTTTTTCTGCTTGCGCTGTTTTTGAAACTGGCGGATGCGGATACATCACACCTTTTGCAATAAACGTACCATACGGATTAATAACAGCCAATTTGCACCCTGTTCTAAATGCAGGGTCAACACCTAAAATTTGTTTTCCTTTCAATGGTGGTTGTAATAATAAATGTTTTAAGTTAACACTGAATACATCAATCGCATGATTCTCAGCTTTAGTCGTCAAATCAGTGCGAATTTCTCGCTCGATTGATGGCATAATCAAACGTTTCATACTATCTTTAATTGCCGCTTCAATATAAGTTGTACCTTCATGCTGACCTTTAATTTCTTGGCGTGCAATTTCTCTTTCTAATGAATCTGTATCCATTTCAATCTTCACTGATAATACTTTTTCTTTTTCGCCGCGATTCATCGCTAATGTTCTATGGTTGGCTATTTTATGAATCGGCTCTGAAAATTCATAGTACATTTCATATGTCTTTTTCTCATCTTCTGCTTTTTTCTTTTTCTGACTTGTGATGAGTCCTCGTTTTTGTGTCTGTGTCAAAATTTTATTTCTGTATTTAGGATTATCAGAAACCCATTCTGCAATAATATCTTGTGCACCTGCTAACGCATCAGCAACTGATGTCACTTCTTCATTTAAAAATGCTTCTGCATAAGTTTTAGGTGATTGATCAATACTACTTTGCATCAACCATTTTGCTAAAGGTTCTAATCCTTTTCGTTTAGCTTCTGTTGCACGTGTTTTTTTCTTTTGTTTAAACGGTCTATATAAATCTTCCACACGTTGCAACTTCGTTTGTTTTAAAATATCCGCTTTTAACTGGTCATCTAATAAACCTTGTTGTTCTATGTTATGTAAAACTTCTTCTTTTCTCTTTTGAAGCTGTTCCATGTAATGATATTCGTCGGCAATCTTTTTAATTTCGACCTCATCTAGTCCACCAGTACGCTCTTTTCGATAACGTGCGATGAATGGAACTGTGTTATTTTCTTCTAGTAATGCTAGCACTTCAGTAATTTGTTTTTTTGAAAAGTGATGTTGTTTTTCAATTGAGTTGATTAATTCGTTATTCAATATCTGCACCTCAAATTCATTTTCTTGTTTCCATAGTATCATAAGAATAGAAAAAGACTGAAATACATAATGTATCTCAGCCCTTTCTAAAGATTGCGATTCTTTATTTTCGGCATTATTTCTTCGCCGCTTGTTGTAACTTTTTAATTGCATTACGTTGCAATCGTGAGACATGCATTTGACTTAAGCCAATGCGTTCACCTGTTTCTTTCTGACTTAACCCTTCAATGAAAGTACATTGAATAATTTCACGTTCACGATCAGATAAAATAGGTAAGATTCTTTCTAAAATCATTCGTTTCTCGGTTAAATCATAACCATCTTCTTGCTCACCCATAATATCAAGTAACGTGACCGTTGAACCATCCTTATCTGCCTCAATGGAATGGTCTACACTTAACGCATTGTAACTTTGTCCCATTTCCATCGCTTCTAATACTTCTTCTTCTGTAACTTCTAATCTATCTGCGATTTCGGCAATTGATGGCGAACGTTCAAGTTCATTTGTTAATTCATCAGTGGTCTTTTTAATTCTTGGACCAATTTCTTTGATACGTCTTGGAACATGAACGCTCCAAGTCTTATCTCTTAAGTATCTTTTAATTTCACCGATTACCGTAGGCACCAAGAAGGCTTCGAACTTTCTGCCAAAATTGATATCAAATCGATTTATGGCACCAATAAGTCCTACCATTCCTACTTGAACCAAGTCTTCATGGTGTGATTGTCCTTTTGAATATTTGAAAGCTAAAGATTCAATCAATTTTTGATAATGTCTGACAAGTTTGTCTTGGGCACTGGTATTTTCTTCATTCTGATGTTGTCTGATCCATTCGTTGATTTGTTGTGGTGAAATATCGTTAGTTGATTTCGACTCTTTCGCCATTATTGTGCACCTGCTCTTTTTTTATATACTTGATCATGCTTATCGTTACACCATTGTCCTTGTTTACTTTAACTTCATCCATCAATGACTCAATTAAGAATAAACCTAATCCGCCTTCTCTTAAGAAGTCTATATTTTCATTTTCACTGTATGGACCAAGTTCTTTTTTCTTCTCTTCGTAATCGAAGCTCTTGCCTTGGTCAGAAATAACAACTCTAATTTTATCATCGTAAATTTCAAAACATAAATAAATAGAGGGATCGATTTCTTCTTCTTTGTATGCATGTTTTACAGCATTTGTGACTGCTTCACTTACCGCAATTTTAGCATCTTCGATATCTTCATATGAAGCACCCGCACGTGAAAACACGCCCGATAATGTTAATCGGATTAAACTGACATATTCAGCTTGTGCCGGCAGCTTCATTTCAATTACATTCCGCTTCGCTTCCATGTCATTCTACCTCCGATCCTTCATTTACGTGCATCAAGTCGCTTAAACCTGTAATTTCGAATAAACGGCTGATACGTTCTGAAGCGCCAATAATATATAATTCTTTATCATTTTGATTTAATGCTTTCAATGTTCCTACAAATAAACCAAGTCCAGTGGAATCCATGTAACTTACATTCGTCAAGTTAACATATACGTCATGTGTACCCTCTTGTTTAATTGGTGTTAAAACTTGTTCCAATTCAGGTACAGTATAAACGTCTAGTTCTCCTCCGACTTTAATTTCATAATACCCATCATGTTCTTGTGTCTCTATATTCAAATTCATTCAGTGATACACTCCAGTCTGTTCATATTTCAAACACTAGTTTACCCATTTTGTTTAAAGGTTAATCATTTTTATTTAATTTACTCGCTTAATAATTAAGATTGTTAAGTCATCGCGCTTGCCTGACTTTTGAATGCCAAGTAAATCTTCATACAATAACTGTACAATATCTTGCGGATGCAGATTTTTATACTTATGTATAAAATCTAATAAATAATCTGTCTCTATAAATTTACCGTTTTCATCCCTGATTTCAGTCACACCATCAGTAAAGATAATAATCAAATCATTTAAATGAATTTGAATTTCCTGCTGCTTGTAGCGTTCTAATTGTCTAACACCAAGCACACGCCCTTTAACAGAGATTTCTTCAAATCTGTCTTCGGCAGCTCTGAAAATATAACCTGGTTCATGACCTGCCGAACTGCAGTATAACAAATGATTCATTTCTTCATATAAGCCATAGAACATTGTCACAAACATATCTTGGTTGACGTTTTTCTCAACTACACGATTCAGACGTTTTAAACCATCACTTGGTAATTGTGAATGCCCATATGAATCCATTCCGAATTTAATCATAATCATTGCGAGCGCTGCAGGAATACCTTTACCAATGACATCTGCTACCGCAAAACTCATCGTTCCATCTTTATGATCAATTAAATTAAAGTAGTCCCCACTTACTTTTTGCGCTGCAACAGAAATAACCCCAATTTGAATACTGTCGAATTGAGGTATCTCAGTTTGCAGCATCGTTTGTTGTAAACGTGAAGCTAAATCCATTTCTTTATCATGGTAATAGAGTTTATCTACCATTTCTTGATAATCTTGATAGCTATATCCGAAAATACTTGCGATAATTTTCAATAACTCAAATGTAGCGAAGACTTGTTCTTTAGTTAAGTCCATTTCTTTGGCACATTCTCTATGAATATCAAGTACATCTTCTGCATGGATATGTTTTTCTAAAATTTCTTGACCAAAGCCTTCAAATTGCTTAATAACCGTTTCCTTATTATAGGACTCTACATAAGACTTCATTAATTGCATATATCTTTTTTTGAAATTTTCCAATTGCGTTGTCCCTCTCTTTATACCAGTTTCGCCGTCTACCCAGTAACCACACATACTTATTTAAATCTTGTTTGATGAAATAAAAAGAGGTCGAAAGTCACATTTCAGCACCATAGTAAAATGCTGTATCACACTATGATAAAAATCGAGCAATAAGCAAAGTTGCTAAGCAGGCTGAAAATGTTGCTTCACCTCTTTTAAATCGTTCATTTGAATGAACTGGATTGTTCAGCATAAACTGATACAACCACTTCTCATTTAGTTGTTTACACATATGATTGAAATCGGTTCCTAATTTTTATGTGTCAAGCCTAAACTAATTCCAATCGCGTTATCAATTTCTTTCATCTTCTCATCTGAAAGATAAGTCAATTTCTCTTTCAAACGTTTTTTATCAACTGTTCTAATCTGTTCAAGTAATATAACAGAATCTTTGTCTAATTTGTATTTACTCTTTTCAATTTCAACATGTGTTGGAATTTTCGCCTTATTAATACGCCCAGTAATCGCGGCTACAATTACCGTCGGACTGTACTTATTGCCAGTGTCATTTTGTATAATTACAACAGGTCTAACTCCCCCTTGTTCAGAACCTTGCACTGGTGATAAATCAGCTAAATAAACATCGCCTCTCCTCATCATTCATCCTTATCAAATGTAAGATAAGATTCATTGCAATCACAGGCTTCACATTCCACTGAAAATGCCTCCGTTGCTAGGGAGAGATTCAAATCAGCCATTTGTGAATAGCCTTCTTTTAATGACTGTTCCAAACTATAGCTTCTATTCTGATTAAAAGTTGACATAGGTAAGACCTCCAAGAAATAAAGAACTTCTAAACTAATATTCAAATTAATCATAACAAATTTCAAAATTCATGACCATACTATTTTTGCAATTCGTTGACAATATCAAATTCTTTTTCTGGTTCGTAGATTCTTGGCACACGTCTACCGATACGACAAAGCACTTCATAATTGATAGTTTGTTGTTGATGTGCCAATGAAGTTAATGATTCAGGTCCTTGATGTTCGCGGTTCAATAACGTTGCTGTATCCCCAACTTCAAATGTGTCATCTTCTGGTAAAACCACCATCATTTGATCCATACAAACACGTCCGATAATTTCACAATGATGGCCATTGATTTCTACTGTTGCTCCTTGCATCATGCGTGGGAATCCATCTGCATAACCCACACCTAAAATAGCGATTTTCAATGCTCGGTCAGCAGTAAAGGTAGAACCATAGCTGACAGTATCCCCTAAGTTTAAACGTTTGATTTCCATAATTTCGGTTGCCCAGTAAGCGCTTGGATAAAGCACTGCATTTGTCACTTCTTCTACATATTCAGACGGGTAATAACCATATAACGAAATACCAGTACGCACCATATTACAAATAGGCGCTTCATGCAGAATTGTCCCTGCAGAATTTTGAGAATGGACATAAGGAGGATGTGGTAATGTATTCACCCAATCTTCAAATACTTGATATTGTTCATGTGTATGTGGTGAATCTTCATCTGCTTGCGCAAAATGAGTAAACACACCTTCAAAAACTAATTGATCATGTTGATTGATTGTATCAACGATTTTTTGATAATCCTCAAGTGTCTTAATACCTAGTCGCCCCATGCCTGTATCAATTTTGACATGCAGCCATAAATCTTTTTTATTTTCAGGCTCAATCTGCTCTATTACCGCTTCCAACCATTGGTATGAAGGAACGGTTAAGGCAACACGATGTTGAATCGCTTTATTAATATCATTCGGCATAACGACACCTAATATTAAAATTTTGGCGTCTATCCCATGCATGCGCAATTCAATTGCTTCGTCTAATGTAGCGACCGCAAAAAATTCTGCACCGTGTTTTTCTAGATAATGTGCAACTTTCACACTGCCCAGTCCATATGCATTTGCTTTAATGACAGGCATTACTGTTTTGTTTGGTTGTAGTTTTCCTAGTACTTGGTAGTTTTTTAAAATCGCTTCTAAGTCTACCTTTAAATACGTAGGGCGATAAAATTTATCCGCCATAGCGTCATCTCCTTTAACCAAGTAAAATGTATTACTACTATAATACTTTCTGACTCATTTTATCAATACTCAATTTATTTTATATTTTTTCAAGCAATACTTGGCTTGTCGCATAATTTTTCGTGTGAGAGATACTGACATGAACTTTGAATCCTTCAAAGTGAATATAAGGACGACCTAATTCATCATTCTTACAATTAATATCATGGAAACTGATTTGTTTGCCGATGCCTGTACCTAACGCTTTACTGAACGCTTCTTTACATGCAAAACGTCCAGCTAAAAATTCTGCTTGTCGTTGTGGATGTGAAAATGAATGGAACTTGTCCAGTTCATCTTGACTCAATACTTTTTCTGGAAATCTCTTCTGACGTTCTAACATTGTTTTGATACGATCGATTTCAATCAAATCGATACCTATACCATAAATCACTTTATTCACCCGCTTCTTCTTCTGACATCTCATTCTTATCATGAATATGTTTAATATCATACATGATTTGTTGGGCTGTTGCTTTATTTATCAACAATATCTCACTATCTCCTCCTGCTGTTGATAGTGTCAAAGTTGCTAATTGCCATTTACGCATCAGCCAACCTTCATTAATATCTATATTTTGAATTCTGAATAAAGGGATATATTTTAAACTTACAAAAATCATACCTTCTTGAACTAGAATTTGATTGGTTTCCAATAAATAACCATGTTGCTTATTTTTCAGCCAAGGATTAAGCAAGCATGTCCATGTGAATACAAATAATACTAACACAATCGCAATAATCACAATCCACTTCAACGCATCTTTAGACAAGAGATGCAACCACAGATATTCTGCCGTAATTAATACAGAAAACACTAAAACAATCAGTCCTGTTTGAATTAAACCTGAAATCAATAACACTTTCTTTCCTTCTTGCGCCATTCTATGCATCGTCATCCTCCTCCACATACCATTGTTTTAGTTGCTCTGCTGCTTCATTGTCTATAAATCGTAAGCCTATGTCCATACTCCCTAGACCTTTTGCAGCTGAAAATGCAAAATCAGACAAACCTACGCGTTTCATAAACCAGTTCTGTGATTTATCAAACCCAAGTAACTTATCTTTTTTCGCGTAAAAATAACGCGTTCTCATTAATTGAGATTTTTTTACAGTTAAAGTTGTTCGATCTGTTTTAAATCCTGAGTAACGAACCGTAATAATACTGTTAATCAAGACTAAAAGACATGCAATTAGCGCTAGTGCTAAATACCACCATGACCAAAAATATGTACTTATAATACCAGCAATTAAAAGCATGCCCATCCCAATTTGCGCATGACGACGAATACCGCCAAATGGCAATCCTGTTTCAACTTTTTCAAACGCAATGGAAGGAACTAATTGTTCAATCATACGATAAGCTTTTTGTCGTTTTACAAAAGGCAAAATCATAATATCACCAGAAGCCGTTGTGGAACCTTCTGTCTGTTTTGCGTCACTTGTAATAATAAAATATACAGACGTATAACCGATAAAGCGACGTATAAATGATTGTTTTTCTACGACAGCTTGAATTCTGCGTGTTGCGACGTTAATGGTTTTCACATTCAACAAGCCATAACGGATATGCAACTGTTCATTCTTCTCACTTAATGTATAGCCATAATAACGGACAAATTCTATGATAACGCCAATAATATAAGCTAAAAATAAAGCGAGAATAATTAATCCTGCTACGACTAAATATGCAGCCTGCGCAATCCAATCAAATTGATGGAACAATTTATCCCAAGGGATAATTTCTTGGAAAGTACCTAAAAGAGGTCCTAAAGTAACTAAAGCAATTCCGATAGAACCACTGGATAACGCCATAAAGATTAATTCTTTCAACGAGAGTTTAAAAATTTGTGTAGGTTGCTCCGTTGTCATTGTATGAGACGCTGGTTGTTCCTCTTCACTCGTTTCACCCATTAATTCATCTTCATAATCTTTTGTTGCTTGCTCTGATCTGACTGCTTGTTCTATTAAATTGAATTGATTTTTTGAGACAATTTGTAACTTGATACCATCACTAGGCGTTTTAATTTCCATGATAACACCACCGAAAATTCGATTGACGATATCTTGTGAGGAATCAAAGGCTTGTATTCTTTGAATATCCAACTCTTTACGCTTTTTATTAAACACACCTTTTGTCACAACGAAATGATGCCCTTCTATCCAATAGCGTGTAGAATACACTTCTAATGCATTATAGATAAAAGAAAATAAAAATATAGCTGTTAAAAAGGCTGGCCATATATACGATTTTACATCGGTAAAGTTAAAGTTGTTGATATTGAAAATAAAGATAACAATGACGACTATATTTTGCTTAATTGTAGTAATTAACCCTGTGAGATATGACAGTGGGTGTAATCTTTGTGGATTATACATCTGCATCTACCTCCTCAAGCTGACGCATACAAACCTCTTCAACCATAACCGCATCTTCTTTCGTTAACATCGGTAATATAACTACATGACCCGCAGTAACTACTGAGAGCTTATAAAGTTTAAATGCTAATAAAATCGGTCCACTTTCTCGTTCGACATATTGTATTCTGTCGTATTTTAAAACATTTTGCTTTTGAAAGAAAAAACGTGCTTCATTTAATAGAAAACTCGGTCGTAAACTATAAAAGCGATATCTCCATAAAATCCATGGGCGTATGACTTTAAACAAAAAGCTCAGAGCTAATAAAATAATCAAAGTGTTTAACACCCAAGGCGACCAATTAAAATGATGGTATAAATATACTAAGCCACTAAAAACTAATATTTCTATTAAAAACTCAATGAAATAGCGGACGTAATAGTACCCTACTACGCGGCGTGGACTTTTTTTAGACATAAGGTCACTTCGCACCTTTCTATGTATTTTAGCTATCAGTCATATTTTAACAATGATTAACATTATTTTGTTAATAATTTATAGATTTCTATAAATAGAAAACCGCTTCGAATTTCTTCGAAACGGTTTAAAATCATTGGGTATTCTTATTTTTGCATGTCTGCGAATGTACGACCTTTAATCGGTTTTTTATGATCTTTTTTATCGTGTTTTTGTTTTTTACCATTAAATTTGCCTTTACCGCGACGGTTTTTGTTATCAAATTTATTGTTTGAACGTTTATTAGAAGGTTTGCCTCCACGACGAGGACCTTTAGCATTATGACGACCTTTGCGTGCAAGTGGTTTTTCGAATGTTAATTGAACTTCTACTTCATCATTTGACTCGACTAATTCTTGTAATAATGCAGCTACTAATTCTACATCATCATATTCATTTAATAATTGAGAAGAGATATTTTGTAGACGTTCTGAATGTTCTTGATTCATCCATTTTTCTACTTTTTCTTTAATATCATTTTCGCGTGCACGTAATACTTCTTTACGAGATGGTGGTCTTAACGCTTTCATACGTCTATTATTTGTATCTTCGATTTGACGGATATAGTCCATTTCAATCGGGTTAACGAATGTAACCGCGATACCTTTTTTACCGGCACGGCCTGTACGTCCGATACGGTGAGTATAACTTTCAGTATCTTGAGGAATGTCGAAGTTGTATACATGGCTGACACCTGAAATATCTAAACCACGTGCTGCAACGTCTGTCGCAACTAAAATATCGATTTGGTCATTTTTAAATTTCTTCAAGACTTCTAAACGTTTTGCTTGTGTAATATCACCATGCAAACCTTCAGCTTTGTAGCCTTTTGAAATTAATGCACTTGTTAATTCGTCTACACGACGTTTTGTACGACCGAAGACAATTGCTAATTCTGGTTGGTGGACATCTAAGAAGTTGGTAAATGTTTCGAATTTCTCTAATTCTTTAACGATTGTGTAGTATTCATCAATTTGCGGATCTGACATTTCGTTATTCATTGTTTTAACGATTTTAGGGTCTTTCATGAATTGTTGTACTAAAGCTTGGATGGCTTTAGGCATTGTTGCTGAGAACAACATTGTTTGACGATTTTCTGATGGAATATGGTCCATAATAAATCTCATATCGTCGATGAAGCCCATGTTCATCATTTCATCCGCTTCATCAATAATTAATGTGTGGATATCATTTGTTTTAAGTGTACGACGGTTCAAGTGGTCAATGACACGTCCTGGTGTACCTACAACAATTTGTGGTCCTTTTTTCAACGCTTTAATTTGGCGTCCGATCGGCATACCACCGAAAACTGTTACGACTTGTACGCGTTGTCCGCGACTGAATGCACGTAATTGTTCCGCAACTTGCATTGCAAGTTCGCGTGTAGGTGCTAAAATCAGTGCTTGTACGCCTTCTTTTCCGACAACTTTCTCAATTAACGGAATACCAAACGCTCCCGTTTTACCTGTACCTGTTTGCGCTTGTCCTAAAATATCTAAACCGTGCAATGCAAACGGAATACTATCATTTTGTATAGGAGTCGGTTCTTCGAAGCCCATATTAGCAAGCGTTTCAGCAGTTTGTTCTGAAACACCTAAGTCTATAAATTTTTGCAAAATAATTCTCCTTTATATATGGTCGAGACGACTTTGATGAATTTGTGCTCTCTTTATTTCAGTAGATATACATCATCTATCAGTTTCATTTTCATCTAAAAATGATAAAAAATGAGCGGTTAATACTTTAACAATTATTCTGTATGGATACAGAACTAATGAGCACCCGCCCCCACCTTGTCTTTAATTTTTCATCAACTTCTATATAGTACCACCTTAAGCCCATTATAGCAATCATGCAATTCTCATTAGAAAGCAAAAAAGTCAGTAAGATGATAGGATTTCTCGTAATAAGAAATTTCATCATCTCGCTGACTTTCTAATTAATTTTGTTCTAATAGAGCTTGTGCTACTTCTTCTAAAGCCATACCTCTTGAACCCTTAATCAACACATTATCTTTTGGTTGAACATGTGCTAACGTATATTCGATTAATTGTGTTTTATCATCAAAATGTTCGGCAGTCTCTACAAATGCTTTACCCGCTTGATGAATATGTGCCGCTTCTTCGCCGTAAGTCAATAAATAGTCGATACCTTTATCTTCTAAGTATTCACCTACTGAAGCATGCATTGCTGCACTGTTTTCTCCTAATTCTAGCACATCCGCTAAAATCAAGATTTTTCGACCATCCATTGCAGATAGCGTATCAATAGCCGCTTTCATACTTGTTGGGCTGGCATTATAAGCGTCATTAATTACTGCGACATCTTGTTTAGAATGATGCAACTCCATACGCATTTGCGTCAATTGGACTTGCGCAATATTCGTTTTAATTGTTTCATAATCAAGACCTGACAATTTGCCGACCGTAATCGCAATTGCTGCATTACGCATATTATGAATACCTAAAATAGGAATTTGATAATGTTCTTGATCATTGATACTAAACGCTATACCTAACGCATCATGTTGTTCAACATGACATACCACTTCATTCTCAGAACTTATGCCGATACTGATCGCTTGATTATTTTCTAACGTATGAACATGCGGTACAAGTAAAGGTTCATCGCCATCATAAAGCAGTACACCTTCTGGTTTTAAACCAGCAACAATTTCAAATTTAGCTCGGGCAATACCTTCTCTAGAACCTAAATCTTGCATATGTGATTCACCGATATTGGTAATCACTGCAATATCAGGTTGTGCGATTTCAGATAGTAGTTCAATTTGATGGAAACCTGACATACCCATTTCTAAAATGGAAATTTCAGTATCCTCATCTAACTCTAAAATCGTTAATGGCATCCCAATTTCATTATTGTAATTTCCTTGTGTTTTCTTCACTTTGAAATTCGGCTTTAAAACACTTTCAATCATATCTTTAGTTGTTGTCTTACCATTAGATCCTGTTACAGCAATTACTTTTGGTTGTACGTGCTGCAAGTAAGCTTTCGCCAGTTCTTGCAGTGCTAATAAGGTATCATCAACCCAGATGACAGGGCCTTCTACTGGATGTTCTGGTTTGACATCTTTTTGATAAAAAACAGCGCCTGCACCATCTTGTAATGCTTGTTCTACAAATCGATGACCATCTGTATTTTCACCTTTAAATGGGATAAACAAATTACCTTCATCAATTTTTCTTGAGTCGATTGTGACACCTTTAATTGTATGATCTAAATATTTTTCATCAATTTCACAAGGAATCCACGCTTTAATTTGTTTTAAAGTTACTTCTATCATGTAAGTACACGACCTTAATCAATTTTGTATTTGTTCTTTTGTTTTTCGATATGTTTTTCTTTCGCTAACTCAATTAATTTTGTAATCAAGTCAGAGTATGATAAGCCCATGCTTTCCCACAGACTTGGATACATACTGAATTTAGTAAATCCTGGCATCGCATTTGTTTCATTAATGTAGATTTGATTATCTTCTGTCACAAAGAAATCTGCACGTAATAAGCCTGCGCAGTCTGTTGCTTTAAATGCTTCAACTGCCATATTACGAAGTGTTGTACGTACTTCACTGTCTAATTCAGCTGGAATAGATAAACGGATATTACCATCTAAATATTTAGATTTATAGTCATAAAATGCCACATCTTTGATAACTTCCCCTGGTTCCGTTGTTTCTGGGTAATCATTACCTAATACCGCAACTTCGACTTCTCTCGCAACGACACCTTGTTCAATCACAAGTTTTCTATCGAATTGGAAAGCTTCTTCAATCCCTGCTTTTAACTCTTCTTCGTTGTTACATTTACTGATACCGACACTTGAACCTAAGTTTGCTGGTTTTACAAAGACAGGATATTCTAATTTGTCATGCACAAGTTTTAAAATATTGCTTTGATATTTGTCATACTCACTTCTTAAAAAGCTGACATATGGTAATTGCGGTAAACCTCTATGTGCAAATAATTGTTTCATGACAAGTTTATCCATTGTACTAGAAGCTGCTAACACACCATTACCGACATACGGTAAATCTAATACTTCAAATAATCCTTGAATTGTTCCGTCTTCACCATTCGGTCCGTGTAATAATGGGAATACTGCTGAATATGGCTGTCCAGAACTGCTGTTTGTAAGCAAGCTGGAAATTTCACCTTCTTTTACATCTTCTAGGCGCAAGGTTTCTGTATCTTCCACACTATCGACGATGTTATCTTTCTTTTTCCAAGCACCATCATTTGTAATGTAGATAATATCTACTTGGTACTTATCTTTATCAATAGCATTTAAGACATTCTGCGCAGTTAAAATAGAAACATCATGTTCCGCGCTTTTTCCACCATAAATGATACATATATTTTCTTTAGCCATGTTCTTTCCTCCAAACGCATTGTTAAACTTTATTTTATCACGATTTCCTAATTTATTGCATGTCAAACCTGAGAAATTAAAGTCATAATTGGTAAAACGGTATATAATAGGAAATAGCTACAGATGAAAGTTCAAATATGCTATAGTTTTTCATATGGATAACTATACATAACATTCAACTATCAAAGAGTAACCTGTCAACATCAATTGAACTGATGTAAAACATGCATTAAAGGAGACTATTTATGAAAGCTTCACGTCAACAACCTAATAAATCATGGATACGGCGTATTGACTGGGTTTTAATCGGCATTTTGGTAATATTTGCTATCATTAGTGTCGTTTTTATAAAATCTGCCATGGGCGGCGGTCAATATAGCGCAAACTTCAGTATTAAACAAATCATTTATTACATACTCGGTTTTATAATCGCCTTTGCAATTATGGTAATCTCACCTAAGCGCATTATGAAATACACTTATACGTTGTACGGCATTTTATGTGTTTTGTTAATTGTCTTATTGGTAATGCCGGAAACAGCGATAACACCTATCATCAACGGTGCAAAAAGTTGGTACAGTTTTGGTCCGATCAGTATCCAACCTTCTGAGTTTATGAAAATTATACTGATTTTAATGCTTGCGAAGATTGTATCTCGTCATAACAAATATACATTTAACAAATCATTAGAAACTGACTTTAAGTTATTCTTTAAATTATTAATAGTCACAGGTATTCCGATGGCTTTAATCTTTTTACAAAATGACTTAGGGACGACGTTAGTCTGCCTAGCAATCTTAACAGGTGTTTTAATCGTCAGTGGGATTTCTTGGAAAATCCTTGCACCTATTTTCTTAACGATTTTATCAATCGGTGCATTCTTTATTTTATCTATTATCTTCAAACCATCATTAATTGAAAATGGGTTCGGTATTAAAACCTATCAATTAGGGCGTATCGCTTCATGGTTAGATCCTTATTCTTATAGTTCAGGCGATGGTTATCATTTAACAGAGTCGCTGAAAGCAATCGGTTCTGGTCAATTATTAGGTAAAGGACTTAACCATGGTGAAGTTTATATCCCTGAAAACCATACTGACTTTATCTTCTCTGTTGTTGGTGAGGAATTCGGATTTATCGGCGCTGTATTATTAATCATTTTATTTATTGTGCTGATGTTCCACTTGGTACGTCTTGCGAATAAAAACACAATTATTTACAACAAGATTTATATTATCGGATTTATGACACTTGTTTTATTCCACGCAGTCCAAAACATGGGAATGACAGTTCAATTATTACCAATTACAGGTATTCCGCTTCCATTCATCAGTTACGGCGGTAGCTCTTTATGGAGTTTAATGACGGGTGTCGGTGTGATCTTATCAATCTACTATCACCAACCTGTCCCTTATCAACCAGACTTCTTACGTTCTAAATCTTATACAAACTAAAAAAACAGGTTATCGGTTGAACATTGCATTCAATGTCCGAATCGATAACCTGTTTTTTATTACTTTAATTTTGGTGTCGCTACTGAAGTATTCGGTAACGTATGCATAATCTCTAATCTGGATTTCGTTTTCTTAATATTGACACCGAGCGAAGATAACAATTGAACGACATTACGTAGTTTATCTGTATTATTATTCATTCGTGTTCACCCCATCTTCGTATTACTATAGAATAGTTACTTTTATTCTACCCTAAAAATTTTCATTTTACTACATTATTTTTATATTTTCTTTTGTGGTTTAACTTTTTGTAGTCTTAATGCATTGAGTACGACTGAGACTGAACTGAATGCCATTGCAGCGCCAGCCACCCATGGGGCAAGTAAACCGAATGCCGCAATCGGAATGCCGATTGCATTGTAACAGAATGCGAAGAATAAGTTTTGTTTAATATTCTTCATCGTACGCTGACTCATATCTAACGCATCTTCTACTTTTTCAATATCTCCGCCGACAATCATAATGTCGCCTGCTTCAATCGCAATATCAGAACCTGTACCCATTGCCAAGCCGATGTTACTTTTTGCTAATGCTGGTGCATCATTGATACCATCACCGACCATCATCACATTTTTACCTTCGTCTTGTAATTTCGTAATCTCTTCAGCTTTATGATCAGGTTTCACACCAGCGATGACACGGTTAATGCCTAACTCTTCAGCAATGGCTTCAGCTGTACCTTGGCTGTCACCACTTAACATCACAATATCATAATGTGGATTTAAGCGTTCAATTAATGCTTTGGCACTTGTTTTCGGTTCATCTCTTAAGGCAATCAATCCCGCAAATTGATTATCGATTGAAGCTAATACAACCGTTGAACCTTGATGTTGTAAATCTTTTATTTCTGCTTCAAGCTGCTCATCCCAATCATTCAAATCAGGTTGAATAAAGCTTTGTGATCCGATTTTGATAAACTGTCCATTAATATAACCACTGATACCATTACCTGGATGTGTTTGATACTGTTCTACTATCAAGTTTTGCGCATCTTGATAATAGTCTGTAATTGCTTGTGATAATGGATGTTCAGATTGTACTTCTAAACTTTTTACAAGTGTTCCGAACTGTTGATTATCTGTATTATCGATGACTTTGTATACTGAAGGTTGCCCTTCTGTTAATGTGCCTGTTTTATCAAATACGATTGTGTCCACATTTTGCGTTTGTTCTAACGCTTCAGATGATTTGAATAACACACCTAATTCTGCTGAACGTCCTGATCCAGCCATAATTGATGTCGGTGTCGCAAGACCTAAAGCACATGGACATGCAATAACTATGACTGCGATAAAGACCTCTAAACTAGATTGAAAATTAAATGGTGTGATAAAACTGAACCAAATAATAAACACAACAAGCGCGATACCGAGTACTGTCGGCACAAAGATTCCAGAAATCTTATCTGCTAAACGTTGAATATTTGGTTTTTCTCCTTGTGCTTCTTCAACAATTTTAATAATTTGATTTAATACTAAATCATCGCCTGTATGTGTCACTTTCACTTTAATAAAGTTTCCATGGTTTAATGTGGCACCGATGACTTCATCACCAATCGTTTTATCTACAGGAATACTTTCACCAGTTAACATTGATTCATCTAAACTAGTCTCCCCTTCGATAATTTCACCATCTAAAGGCACATATTCACCGCTTTTAATCAGTAAAACATCACCTTTCTGTACTTGATCGACTGGTAAAGAGACCGCTTCCCCATCTCGTTCTACACGCGCTTCTTTAACTTGAAGTGATAACAGTTTATTAATCGCATCACTCGCATGGCCTTTAGCTTTCGCCTCAAAGTATTTACCAAGTAAGATTAACGTAATTAAAACTGCACTGGTTTCAAAGTACAATGGAATGTGTTTTTCACCTGCATGAATAATCCACATATAGATACTATAGAAGTACGCTGCGGAAGTCCCTAATGCGACCAAGACATCCATATTAGCACTCTTATTTCTTAATGCACCATACGCACCTTTATAGAATTGCCAACCTAGAATAAATTGGACTGGCGTTGCTAAGATAAATTGGAACCACGGTTCTGTCATCACATGAGGGAGTGGCAAGAAGCTTAAGAAGCTGAAATGCCCCACCATGGTATATAACAATGGCAATGATAAAATCATCGCAATAATAAATTTCATTTTTTGACGATTTAACTCTTGATTTTTACGTGCTTTTGCTTCATCTGCAGTTTCAAGCGCAATGGGTTCATAACCGAGCTGTTTCACTTTTTCAAAGACTTGATCCATATCGACATGGCTTTGATCATATTCGATAGATGCTTTTTCAGTGACTAAGTTCACATTCGCTTGGTCGATCCCTTCTGTACGACTCAAAACCCGTTCAATTCGTGATGAGCAAGCAGCACAAGTCATACCTGATATTTTAAACTCTGCTTTTTCCATATTTCACCCGCTCCTATACCCTACATAGGTATATTTTTATTTAAAAAAGAAGGCTCAGCCATAGAGATAACTTGAGCCTTTATAATTCTGTCTTATTTTACAACGTCATAACCTGCGTCATAAATTGCTGATTCAACTTCAGATAATACTTTATCTTCACCATTGAATGTTACGTCTACTGTATCATTATCTGGGGTAGCCGTTACTTGGTCAACGCCATTTACTTTACCAACAGCATCTTCTACAGCTTTTTTACAATGACTGCAACTCATACCTTCAACTTTTAATTGTTTTTCCATATCACAACACTCCTCTATTTAATTTAATATTTGGTAACCTTGATCATAAATTTCTTTTTCCAAATTGTTTAAACTGATTGGTGTCTGGTAACTCGCTTTCACTTCTTGTGATTTCAGATCCACTTGCACTTCTGACATACCAATCATTTGCTGCAAATGTTCTTGCAAAATATGCTGTTGTTCTTCAGTTTCCATACCACTGATTTGAATCACACTACTATGCATGTCTGACTCCTTTATTAATCTTTAATTAATTTTTGGACGGTAACTAATAATTCTTCCATTGCAGCTTCTGCTTGTCCATCTTCAGCTTTATGCAAAATACAGCCTTTCATATGATGATCCAGCAATTTTACAGCAACACTATTCAAAGCTGAACGTGTCGCTCTGATTTGTGTTAAAACATCATCACAATAAACATCTTCATCTATCATGCGATTAATCGCTCTGACTTGTCCTTCTATACGATTCAGTCGTGCTTTAAGGTTAGATTTTATTTTTTCTGAATGATGTGCGCGTTCTTCTTGCGTCATGTTTGAACCTCCGTCCTGTTAGGTTTCTATCTCTAGAATATACCCTATATAGGTATATGTCAAATGTATCGTGAAAGGTGTCCCTGTGTTACAATAAGTTCAACATCAGCCAAAGTAAAAACATACATAATTGCTGATTAACAACACGGAGGTTACTTATGTATAATTTCGACTTTATACCTTTTCAAGCCAATTTAGTTATCAATATTATTTTAATCGGCTTATTCATATTAAACCTCGTATTCGGTTTCGTTATTGTATTTATGGAAAGAAGATCTGCAGGATCGATTTGGGCATGGTTGCTCGTACTCGTATTCTTGCCTGTTATCGGGTTCATACTTTATTTATTGCTGGGCCGTCAAATCCAAAGAGATCATATCTTTTCCTTAGATGAGGAAGACCGTATTGGATTAGAGGCAATTGTTAATGAACAATTAAAAGCATTACAAACCAAAGAGTTCTCTAAAGGGAACCATGAAATCGTCAAACATAAATCAATGGTACAAATGTTGTTGTATAATAACTCAGCCTTCTTAACTACTGATAATGAAATGACGATTTTTACAGATGGTCATGAAAAGTTTGATGCGTTGATTAAAGATATAGAAAACGCCACAGATTACATCCATATCGAGTATTACATTTTTAGAAATGACAAGCTTGGTAAACGTATCTTAGCTGCCTTAGAGAAAAAACTTGAAGAAGGCCTTGAAGTAAAAATGTTATACGATGATATGGGTTCCAGGGGCTTAACTTTAAAAGACTTTGATGAGTTCAGAAGAAAGGGCGGACAAGTTGAATCTTTCTTCCCTTCTAAATTACCGCTTATCAACTTTAGATTAAACAACCGAAATCACCGTAAAATTGTCGTGATTGATGGTTATATCGGATATGTCGGAGGTTTTAATGTTGGTAAAGAATATTTAGGCTTATCCAAACGTTTCGGATACTGGAGAGACACGCACTTACGTATTGTTGGAGATGCGGTCAATGCCTTGCAATTACGCTTTATTTTAGATTGGAACTCACAAGCTAAGCGTGATAACATCACTTATTCTGATCGCTACTTCCCTGACATTGATACAGGTAGTTCTATCGGTATCCAAATCGCATCAAGCGGTCCAGATGAAGATTGGGAGCAAATCAAATACGGTTATTTGAAAATGATTACTTCAGCGAAAAATTCGATTCAAATTCAATCGCCCTACTTTATTCCTGACCAAGCCTTTATGGATGCTGTGTCTATTGCTGCATTAGGCGGTGTAGATGTATCGATTATGATTCCAAATAAACCAGACCATCCATTCGTCTACTTTGCGACATTGAAAAATGTTGCATCACTGTTGGCATCAGGCGTCAAGGTTTATCATTATGACAATGGCTTCTTACATTCAAAAATGATGATTATTGATGACGAAGTCGCAAGTGTGGGAACAGCGAATATGGACCATCGTAGTTTTACACTGAATTTTGAAATCAATGCGTTTATTTATGACCGTCAAATTGCGGCACAATTGCGTGACCAGTTCAATCAAGATTTAATGTTATCTTCAGAATTAACACAAGAGCGTTATAATCAACGCAGTTTATGGGTGAAATTCAAAGAAGCCATTGCTAACTTAATTTCACCGATATTGTAAATCATAAAGGAGTACACAAAGTCATGAATCAATATCAACAATTAAAATCAGCTGAACAATATATGAAAGACTTCCATCAAACAGATCACACAGGGCATGATATCAACCATGTCATGCGGGTCGTTAAAATGGCACTCTTCATCTCTGAACAAGAAGGCTACGGCAATCCTTACATTATTCAGATGGCTGCATTATTACATGATACGGTAGATACCAAATTAACAGATGAAACTGCTGCTGAAAATCAACTAATTGATTTTTTAAACCGTATTGAAGTTAGTGGACAGGATCAAGAAAAAATTATGCATATCATCAAAAACATCAGCTTTCGTCATAATGTGGATCAAGAAATCCCCTTATCCAAAGAAGGTTATATTGTTAGAGATGCAGATCGCTTAGATGCGATTGGTGCAATTGGTATAGCGCGTACGTTCCAATTTGCGGGTCACTTTGATGAGCCGATGTGGCAAGGGCCTATTCCTGATAGTATTAGTTCTGATAACGAATTAGAAGGTTATAATCCTTCAGCAATTAAGCATTTCTATGATAAATTGTTTAAACTTAAAGATTTAATGCATACTGTAACAGCTTCAGAAATTGCGCAAGAACGTCATCGTTTTATGGAATTCTTCGTCGCACAATTCTTTAACGAATGGCAGTTTACAGAACAATAAGCAAATAAGATGAAGAAGCGGTTGAGAACAAATCTAAATTCTCAACCGCTTCTTTTTTATTCGATATTATATGCTAGGATTAAATCTGTTTGTCTATCATTCCCCATCATGAAATCATGTTCTGAGATTTTCTTGAATCCTAAATGTTTATAGAAACCTAATGCTTGTTCATTTTTTTCCCATACACCTAGCCATACACATTTTTTACCATCTTCGACTGCTGTCTTTATAGCAAAGTTCAATAATTTTTTACCATAACCATAGCCATGATAATTCTTCAAAATATATAAGCGTTCTATTTCAGTACAATCAGATGAAACTTGCTCTGTTTGTGAATCCCCTTCATTCAACTTTAAATATCCGACAATTTTATCGTTATCATACAAGAAATAGAAATTCGAATGTGGATCTTCTAATTCACGTCTTAGTTTGTCTTGTGTAAATGCTGTATCTAAATAATCTTTAATATTTTCTGGGCTGTTCATTTCTCTAAATGTGTCATCAAAAGTTCTATAGCTGATTTTCTGTAACTCTAAAATGTCAGCAGTTGTTACTGATTTAATTTCCATTGGTATTCCCCTCCAATTTTAAAATAACACTTTTAGTTACTATTACTATTCCCTATTGTACAAATCCTAAATAAAAAATCAGCTGCAATTTTAGTTGCAACTGATTTTAAGTCATCAATGATGTATTATTTTTTCTTTCTGTTTTTCTTACCTAAGACTTGCGCACCTTTTTGTTTACCGTCTTTACCATGTTTCTTTTCATATTCTCTAATCATCGGAGCGACTTCTTCTTTCGCTTTCTTAGAGTAATATTGGTTCGCAACATATGTTTGAACAATCAAGAACGCGGCACTGACTGACCAGTATAAACCTAATGCAGCTGCTGAACTTAATGATACCCAGATAATCATAATTGGTGAAATGATCATCATCATGTAACTCATTTGTTTTTGTTCAGGCGGCATACTGAATGTTGATACGTAAGCTTGTAGGAAGTATAACACACCGGCAATAATTGTAATCCAAATATCCGGTTTTGCTAAGTTGAACCATAAGAAATCAGGATGTTCTACAATACCACCTGGTGATGGGTATTTTAATACGAAGAATAAGCCCATGATTACAGGCATTTGTATTAACATTGGTAAACATCCAAGCATACTTTGCATTGGATTCATATCGTATTTTTTATAAACTTCCATCATTTCTTGGTTTGCTGCCATTTTTTCTTCTTGTGTGCGTGCACGTTTTACTTTCTCTTTCACTGCGTCCATATCTGGTTTTGCAATCACCATTTTTTCGCGCATTAAGTGACTGTTCTTATAGTTAGAAAGCATGAATGGCAGAACGACAATACGGATTGCTAAAACTAAGACAATAATCGCTAATCCATAATCGTTATTAAAACTAGAGCCTAGCCAATGGATGATGTTATCCATGTTTTTCACAAATGTATTATAGAAAAAACCTGTTCTGTTTTCAGGTTTAGAATAATCACATCCTGCAAGAAAAACCATAACCCCAAGAAGCAAAGGCAATAATGCTTTTTTATTCATTTTTCCACCTCTATTGGTATTATTCACATAAAAATAATTTTATCACATTCTATGAGGTGTAGAAAACAAAAACATAGAATTAAGGGCATTATTTAAAATATTGTAAGAAATTGCGAACGGTTTCTTTAACATTTGAACTCTGAGCAATCGCTGAAATAACTGATACACCTTGTGCATGTGTTTGCGCAATCGGTCCGACATTATTTAACGCAATACCGCCAATTGCGACAATCGGCATACCATTTGTTTTCTCATGCAATGTTTCAATCATTTCTGTGCCGACAGGGTCACTGGCATCGTCTTTAGACCCTGTTTTAAATATCGGACCAACGCCAATATAATCGACATCTGTTAAATCAGATTGCGCTAATTCTGTTTCGTTGCCGACACTTAAACCGATAATTTTATTTTTAAAGTGCGTCTTAAAAGTATTCACTTTCGCATCATCTTGTCCAACATGAATGCCATCAGCATCAATCAACTCTGCTAATTCAACATCATCATTTACGATAAAAGGTACATGATATTGTTCACATAATTGTTTCATAGATTGTGCCAGTTCTTTCTTCGCATCACCTGTTTTAGCGTTAGGCCCTTTTTCACGAAATTGATACATCGTAATGCCGCCTTCTAATGCTTCAGTCAATACTTCATGAATCGTACGACCTTCAGGTATATCTTGTGTTCCGCAAATAAAGTAAACTTTTAAATCCTCTGGTTGAAACACTTATTTCACCTCTTGTGCTTTACGATTTTCTACTGCTGCTTCACTGTCTATTTTATATAATGCATCAATAAATTGAACTAAGAAAGTACCTGGTCCTTTACTTTCACTTAATTGTTCAGCACGTTCAGCTGCAATATTATAAACAGAAACTGCTTCAATTAAATCTTCAATCTCTGGATTTTCATTTCTAAATAAGAATGCACCTACAATAGCACCTAATAAACAACCTGCACCTGTAATTTGTGTTAAGAAACGTGAACCATTATTCAGCTTAACGATTTTATTGTTTTGAGCAATGACATCTGTTTCACCAGTTAACACAATTGCAGTTTGATATTGTTCATGTGCTTTTTTCGCAATGGATACAACATCTAAGCTTTCAGCACTATCTGTACCTTTCATTGTTGTTGTATCATCTATAAGCGTTAAAATTTCTGAAGCATTTCCTTTGATTACAGTTGGTTTCACTTGCTCTAGGAATGTTTTGCAAAATTGTTTACGATACGTTGATGCGCCCACAGCAACGGGATCAAACACTAACGGTGTGTTTGTCTTATTCGCAATTTTTCCAACTTCTAACATTGCTTGTTCATTCGCTTTTGTCAGTGTGCCAATATTAATTAAGACTGCACCTGCGTGTGGATAAAAATCTTCTGCTTCTTCTGGTGCTTCGCTCATTGCTGGACTCGCACCTAAACTTAAGAGTCCATTAGCTGTAAAATTTTTGACGACATCATTCGTAAAACAAATAACTAATGGATGTTCTGTTCTGATTCTATCTAAACCTTTACTCATCATCTAATCCTACTTTCTTCATATATGCGAAATGGTTAACTGGTCCTCTGCCTTGTCCGATCTCAGGTGTATATTTAATACTTAATGCGATAAAGTCTTTTGCTTTTTTAACCGCTTCATAAATCGTTTTCCCTTTCGCTAGCTCAGCCGCAATTACAGCTGAAAAAGTACAACCTGTACCATGTGTATGTTTTGTTTCATATCTTTCACTTTCAAAAATTTCTAAACCATCTTTCGTAAATAGATAGTCTTTTGCGATATTGTCATCTTCGATATGACCACCTTTAATGACTACACCTTTACTGCCGATTTCTTCTATGAAGATTTTACCTGCTTTTTTAATCGCATCTTCATTATCTAATTTGAATCCTACAATTTCCTCTGCTTCAGGTAAGTTAGGTGTTGCAACATCAGCAAGTGGTAACAAGATACTTTGTAAGGCATGTTTACCTTTATCATCCATTAAAGAGTCTCCACTTTTGGCTAGCATTACTGGATCAATGACATATGGAATTTCAGGATGCTTTTCTAAATAAGTACGAATTAATTCCATCATTTCTTTTGTCGCAATCATGCCAGTTTTAATCGCTTGCGGTAATTCGTCATCAAACACACTATCTAACTGTTCTTCTAACCAAGATAATTCTAAGTTATGAATGTGTTGAACCCCTTTTGTATTTTGCGCTACGATACTTGTGATTGCGGCCATCCCGTACACACCGCATGCATGAAATGACTTTAAGTCAGCCATTACACCTGCGCCGCCTGTTGGATCTGTGCCTGCAATCGTTAAAGCAATTTTCGGTTTGTTCATAATTATTTACCTCCAAATTCCCATTGTTCTTTTGTATAAGCCATATTAAAGAAGTTTCGTTCATGTACTGTACTTTGTAGATAATTCTCTCTGACTTCTTGTCTCTCTGTATCTGTCATATGTTTTGTTAACTCATTCATTAATTGGTTTAAAACATCGATTAATGCATCCATTTCTGTTTGATAGAATTCAAACCATTTTTTCAATATAGAAGATTGATTTAATCTGTCATCCTGCATTGCGCGTTTTGCAACTTCTGCATAGACATAAGGACAAGGTGCCATTGCCGCAATCGCATATGCAGCATTTTCATGGGCATAAACGTTGTAATACATATGTTTAATATAATGGTCACCACTTGGCGGCCACACTTTTTGTTGTACGATTTCGTGATACGGTTCATCCACGTATTCTGCCATGAATTCATGTGCTTCCACTTCACCATTCACAATGAATTGAATTTGATCAACTAGAAATCGAACACTTTCTAAATTCGGCATTTTAGGAATTAATAAAGCATAGATATTCGCAAACTCTCTTAAATACGAGGCATCTGCACGTAAATATTGTCTAATTGACTCTTTATCTATATTCCCTTTTAACAATGCTTGAATGAAATTATCATCATAAATTTGATCAATAATCGGTTGTGCATCTCTTTCAAGTGTTTCAGCAAAAGTCACTTTTATTCCTCCAATAAAAAAACTGCATTCCAACCTAGGAGTGCAGTTTCAGTATTTTTGCATCATGCATACTATGTATCTACTTTCCTACGTTGGTCTTAACCAAATCAGGTTTAAAGGGTCTAGTTTCCTATCTCAGCCAAAAGGCGCCCCTAGCAGTTTTTATTTAATTTATTTACATACTAAACATATCAAAGCCCTTTCATACTTGCAATGAATCTGTTTTCATAAAAAAAGCCGAGACCTCAGTCTCGACTTGAATTTTAACTATTTAACATTAATAACCCCAAGCACTTAATCCTTGTACGTTATATGCATGTACAGCTGAATTGATTTGATCTTGAACTGTTGCTGTAGAACCATGACCAGGCATTGTTTGGAATAAACCGCTGGCACCTGATGGATTGTACGCATTAACTTGTCCATTTGATTCACGTGCAATGATGTTTTCCCATACTGATGCAGATACGCCTGTACGAGCTTCCATTTGTGCTGCTGCGTATGCACCTGTTGAACCTGCAGTATTACCGTTAGCTAATCTTACTGAACCTGAACCATAAGATGCATATGATGGTGCACTGTATGATGCTTGTGGTGCGTTATAAGATTGTTGTGGTGCTGTATATGATGATTGTGACGCATTGTTTGATTGCGCTTGGTTATAATTATTGTATGATACTTGTTGCGTATTGTATGCATAGTGGCTGTCTGATTGTACAGCTGTTTGTGTTGTCGCAACTTTTTTAGGTTCTTTAACTTTTAAACTTTCATCTACTAAGATTAAGTCAGATTTTTTATCGTTCCATTTTTTTAATTCTTTAACTTTAACGTCGAATTTTTTAGCGATTTTATTTAAAGTGTCACCTTTAACTACAGTATATTCACCTTTTTCATTTAGATACTTTTCAGCGTCTTTTACTTTCTTCGCATGTTCAGCTTTTGATGATGATTTTGCTTGTACGTCTTGAGTTCCAATTCCTGTTGCCAATACTGCTGCAGCAGCTGTCACCGCTGTCGATGCTACTAGTAATTTCTTCATGTAAAATATGTCCTCCCATAAGGTGTTTGTATTAAATCATTTATTTGATGTCTTTATAATAGCATCTATCCTAATAACATAGGTTACAACAATATATATTTCTTGTGTCTTTCTTTACATACATATTACAAAAGGCAGGTTACCTCCTAAATTGGAGATAACCTGCCTGATAGATTTTTAACTATTTATTTATAATCAGTTAACTGAATTATGCAGTAACCCAGTGACCTGCACCTGCGCCACCGTCATATAATTTAACAGCTGCTGCGTCTTGTACGCTTTCTGGTGCTGATGCTGGTGATTTACCTACCCATTCAGCTGGTGCTACTGAATCCCAAGTTGATTGTAAGAATTGGAATTTACCTGCTGCACCTGATGATGGGTTGATTGCGTGGATGTCGCCACCTGATTCACGTTGTGCAATTGCACGTAAGTGATCATTTAAACCAGCTGATGAACCAGTGCTTGCTGATTGTTGTGGAGCAGCTTGTTGAGCTTGTGGTGCTGCTTGTTGTGCTGGTGCTTGTTGAGTTGTTGCTTCTTGTGCTTGTGGTGCTGCTTGCTCAACTACTGGAGCTTGTTGAGCTGCTGGTGCTTGTTGAGTTGTAGTTTGAGCTGCTGGTGCGTTACCGCCTGCTTGACCATAGCTCCAGCTCCAATATTGACCGTCTGATTCAAAGTTGAAGTCTAAACCATTATATTCAAAGTTAATATTATAAGCGCCTTCTTGTACAGGGCTTTCGTTTAATTGTTCAGGATTGTTTAATGCTGTTTCTGCTAATTGTGCTTGATCTGCATTTCCTTGTTCAGATGCGTGAGCTTCTGCTCCTACTCCTACTGCGAATAATGCTGCTGTTGCTGATGAAGCTACTAATAATTTTTTCATTTCTAAAAATCCTCCTATAAGGTAATTGTTTTTTCGTGTGATTAATATCATCAATTTGCAATTACAACTATATCATCTGAAATCAGGGTGTAGGTTACAACCAAATAAAAAAATACAGCTTAATTTTACGTGTAAATTACATTAAAATAAAATAGTTAGGTATCTTACTATCACTTCAAATCCTATTAATATCACATTCTAACTGAATTTTGACTCTTAACCTATGTAACATTTATGTAATCTTTCAGATAATTAAAGGGTTATTTTACCCTTTACATCGGCTAAAATTTCTAGAAAAAACCGCAATAAAACATGGTTTTTTCTCTGTCAAACGTCTTTTTATAAAAAAAGACCCTGCATAAAGTGAAATTTATGCAAAGTCTTGGTGAGTATTAGTATATTTAAAGAGTTTTTTATGGATTAAGTTGAAAGTACAAAATTGAAAATGGAGCAATCCAAGCATCTTTCGCAGTAAAAGCTATGCGTTGGACTAAATAGAGTTTAAAAATAGAGTTTGGAATAGATTATAGGAATCTTCCTATAATAGAAAGAAGGATAATTCTAACATCATAATGAATTACTTTTAATTAACGAGAGGACAGCATGATACTTTGAACAGGATAGAGATGAATACATCATGCTGGTTGTTGCAATTTGATTTTGGGAGATATGCAGTTAAGCATATATAATGTCAATGGATAACTTGGTAGTTAGAGATGAATGGCGTCGAAGGACGGGCTTCCTTCATATTCACCCATCAAAGTGTCCGTTTGTGCATGGTGTGATGAGAATTGACAACTTGAATTGTCATTCGGATGCGAGATAAATTTGATTGTTTCTACAACCAGCTCCATACCGAAATGTGTTTGATTATCTTTTTCATATTTGTAGGAATGCATATAGCCAGTAATACCGACAAGCGATCCTTTTTGTGTATAGCTGGCAATATTTCGGGCAATCTTGCCAAAAGCCTTACAATTAATAAAGTCTACAGATTGTTTGTTCTGGCCTTGATAGTTATAATGACGTTCTGTCGCAACACTAAAGTATACAATGTCTGATTCCTCCTTTGCTGTCAATTGAGGTTGTTTCGTCAATCTTCCTACAATAACGATTTTATTAAGCATTTTGTCACCTCCTTGGTTACTATCATATTCAGATTGATACATATCGTCAAAACACAAATTAAGAGAAATTTTATAGTTGATTGGTTAATTTTCTGTACTATCTCTCAAATATTTTTATCTTTTACGCTATACTAGAATCAGAAAGAAAAAATTTGCAGATTTTAAAAAGATTGGAGTGACTTCAATTGAAAACATTTAAAGCAGTCAGATTCCAAATTGTCACTGAACACGGTGGCGTTATAGAATATGAACTCTATGATGGTGTAATTATCAATAAAGAACAAAGCGGCACCGGCTGGTTGTTAGAAATTGTAATCTCCAGTAACCACTACGATATTATGAAAGAATATATGGATGATGAAACATTATTAGATATACGTGTTGTGATTACACGTCCTTCTAATGATCCTGCATTATTCGATGCAACGATTAAAAATATTTCATTATACGATAATGAGCGTATGTCTATTATTTTTGATTGCCACGTCTATACATTAAGACAAGTTTATGCTGAAAATTTATTAGCACAGCTTGTAGATGATGGATTATCTGGTGAAGAATTGAAGACTTCATTCAACCGTATGATGCAATCAAAACCACGTTTAAAAGACGAAAAAAGAGAAGATTAAAAAAAGACTGAGACAATATAGATGAATTAAAGCAATGCTTTATATCTATTGTCTCAGTCTTTTTATATCAGCTTATACATCTTGGATTGCGAATGTTAATTCACAGCTACATGCCAATTGACCATCAACAGTTGCTTTCGCAGTGCCTTTACCAATTGGTCCACGCATTTTAGTAATTTCAACTTCTAACTGTAATGTATCACCAGGTACAACTTGTCTTTTGAAACGACATTTATCAATACCAGCGAATAATGCGATTTTACCTTTGTTTTGTTCACTGTTTAAAATCGCAACTGCACCAGTTTGTGCTAATGCTTCAGTAATCAACACGCCTGGCATAACCGCGTATTCTGGGAAATGACCTTGGAAGAATGGTTCATTACCTGATACTTGTTTAATAGCCACACAACGTTGACCTTCTTCATACTCAACAACTTTATCAATTAATAAAAAAGGTTGGCGGTGTGGGATAATGTTTTTAATTTGGTTATAGTCAAAAATTGTTTCCATGTTACTAGCCTCCAAAAATTTGCTTGAAATGATACCAAGTCTGGTATTCAAATATATTAAGCGGATTTTGATGATTCAATATAAAACCGATACACATACCGATGAAAAACATCAAAAGCATCATAAGCATAACGATGAGTATGTGAAAACCAATCGGTAATTTTATCACTTTAAAATAAAAGCGTTTAATCATCTTAATCCCCTACTTACTTATTTATTAACACGCTCAATATCAGCACCTAAAGCTTTAAGTTTACCGTTAAAGTTTACGTAACCTCTATCTAAGTGTTGTAATTCTGAAACTTCAGTAGTACCTTCAGCCACTAAACCGGCTAAAATCAATGCTGCTGCAGCGCGTAAATCAGTTGCTTTCACTTGTGCGCCTTGTAAATGGCTTTTACCTGTAATTTTTGCATTGCGTCCTTCAACCGTAATTTGAGCATTCATTCGTTTGAATTCAGCAACATGCATAAAGCGATTTTCAAAGACAGTTTCTGTAATGACTTTATGTCCTTCAGCTGTTAACAATAACGCCATCATTTGTGATTGCATATCTGTAGGGAATCCTGGGTGTGGTAATGTTTTGATATCTACTGGTTGCAATTCACCTTCTGCAGATACTCGGATACCTTTATCTTCATATGATAAGTTGACACCCATTTCTTCTAGTTTATACAACAAGCTTGTTAAATGTTCTTTAATTGCACCTTTAACTAAAACATCGCCTCTTGTAATAGCGCCTGCTACAAGTAATGTACCAGCTTCAATACGATCTGGGATAATCGCATGTTCTACACCATGTAAAGCTTCGACACCATGAATCGTAATTGTATCTGTTCCTGCACCAGTTACATTACCGCCCATTTCGTTGATGTAGTTTGCTAGGTCAACGATTTCTGGTTCACGTGCAACATTCTCGATAACAGATTTACCTTTTGCTAATGAAGCCGCCATGATGATATTTTGTGTAGCACCTACACTTGGGAAATCTAAGTGAATCTCTGCACCTGTTAAACCATTTGCAGTTTCTGCAAAGACAAAGCCGTTTTCTAAATGAATTTTGGCACCTAGTGCTTCAAATCCTTTGATATGTTGTTCAATCGGTCTGCTTCCGATAGAGCAACCGCCTGGTAAAGCTACTTTTGCATGACCTAAACGTGCAAGCAATGGACCCATGACTAAAATACTCGCACGCATTTTACTGACATATTCATAAGGTGCTTCTGAATTCAATTGTTTCGTCGCATCAACTGTCACGCTGTTATCCTCTTTATGATACTCAATTTCAGCATTAAGCGTTGAAAGTACATTATTAATCGTTTCAACATCGCTTAACTCAGGCACATTATGTAATGTACTCGCTCCCTTTGAAGCTAACAATGATGCAGTTAAAATTGGCAATACTGCATTTTTTGCTCCCTCAACTTGTACTTCTCCTACTAGACGATTTCCGCCTTTAATAATCATTCTATCTCTATTCATTACTACTCCTCCACTTTTTAACTCCTGAACATCTTCAATTTAAAAATTTCTCATCTCTTCTATTACCTATTATTATATATGGAAAAACATTTGAATTACACTCAAACGATTAGCGGCCAAGATATTTAAGTTGCGTTGAAAATTGCAATAAATCTATGATGAAATTACTAACTCCTGTTCCGATTAAAATCGCAAGAAATATAATCAATACTTGTACTTGGACAGGATAACCCTTTTTAAAGAATTGATCCAACCTAATCGCATTCAATGCCCAATATGCGACACAGATACAAAGCACATGCATAATCAAATGCGCAATCGCAAATTGCCCTAAATATTCCATGATCTTTGTCGTCTCCTCAATTGTTTACTGTCTCATATTGTACATGAAAATAGAGTAAAATCATACATTCTTACTTAGAAATTCAAAATCCTAATATCTGTTCACTCATATGTTTACCCTAAAATTTGACATTAAAAAATAGGATATACCTCAAAGTGAGATATATCCTATACTTTATGGTTGTTATTATTTCATTTCCGAAACTTTAATGCGGTTTTCCGCACGTTCTAAAGCTCGTTCTGCTCTGTTAATGTCAGTATCTTCGTCATTGTTATTCAAATGTGATTCTGCTCTTTCTTTAGCCGATTTAGCACGTCTGATATCAATATCTTCAGCTTTTTCTGCTGTTTGTACAATAATTGATGTGCTTTCATGTCTGATTTCAACGAAACCATCACTGACCGCAATGAAATCAATCCCATCTGTATAATTTACTTTAACATAACCTGTTTTAATTGCTGTAACAGTTGGTAAATGGCCGGCCATTACACCAATGTCGCCTCCAACTGTCTGCAGAATCGCAATTTCAACATCATCTTGGTTATAAACAGAACCATTAGGAGTAACAATATTAACGTTCATTGTGTTCATTAAACTTTACCTCCTAATATTATACTTCAACACCCATGTCTTTAGCTTTTTCTAATACATCGTCCATGCTGCCGACTAAACGGAATGCATCTTCAGGGATGTGGTCGTATTTACCTTCAAGAATGTCCTTGAAGTCTTCAACTGTACGCTTAACAGGTACGTATGAACCTTTTTGACCAGTGAATTGTTCTGCAACGTGGAAGTTTTGAGATAAGAAGAATTGAATACGTCTTGCGCGTTCAACTGTGCTCTTATCTTCATCAGATAATTCATCCATACCTAAGATTGCGATGATATCTTGTAATTCTCTGTATTTTTGTAATGTTGATTGTACACGACGAGCAACATCATAGTGTTCTTGACCAACGATGCTTGGTTCAAGCGCACGTGAAGTTGACGCTAATGGGTCAACGGCTGGGTAGATACCCATTTCTGTTAATTTACGCTCTAAGTTAGTTGTTGAGTCTAAGTGAGCGAAAGCTGTTGCTGGCGCTGGGTCAGTATAGTCATCGGCAGGTACGAATACCGCTTGGATAGATGTGATAGAACCTTTCATTGTAGAAGTGATACGTTCTTGTAATTGACCCATTTCTGTTGCCAATGTTGGTTGGTAACCAACGGCTGATGGCATACGGCCAAGCAATGCTGATACCTCAGAACCTGCTTGTGTGAAGCGGAAAATGTTATCGATGAATAAAAGAACGTCTTGTCCTTTAACATCACGGAAGTATTCAGCCATTGTTAAACCTGATAAAGCTACACGCATACGTGCACCAGGTGGTTCGTTCATTTGTCCGAATACCATCGCTGTTTTCTTGATAACACCACTGTCGCTCATTTCGAAGTACAAGTCGTTACCTTCACGTGTACGTTCACCAACACCTGCGAATACTGAAATACCGCCGTGTTCTTGAGCGATGTTATTAATTAATTCTTGGATTAATACAGTTTTACCTACTCCGGCACCACCGAATAAACCAACTTTACCACCTTTGATATATGGTGCTAATAAGTCTACTACTTTGATACCAGTTTCAAGTAGTTCAACTTTTGTTGATAATTCATCAAATTTAGGTGGTTGTCTATGAATTGGTTCACGTGGAACTGATTCAGAAATCGGTCCATCATTATCGATTGGATCACCTAAAACGTTAAATACTCTTCCTAACGTATCTTCACCGACAGGTACACTGATTGGACGACCAGTGTCTTTAACGTCGTCACCACGTTTAATTCCGTCTGTAGAGTCCATGGCGATAGTTCTAACTACGTCGTCGCCTAATTCAAGTGCTACTTCTAATGTAAGAGATTCAGTCGTGCCATCTTTCTTAGGTACATCTAGCACTAATGCGTTATTAATCTTAGGCAGTTCATCATGATTGAATCTTACGTCAATAACTGGACCCATGATTTGTGTTACGCGGCCTACACCCATTCTTTTTTCCTCCTTTAATATACTATTCAAGAGCTGTTGCGCCACCGACAATCTCAGTAATTTGTTGTGTGATTGCTGCTTGACGTGCTCGGTTATATTCTAATGATAAATCGTCAATAAGGTCGCTCGCATTATCAGAAGCATTCTTCATGGCAGTCATTCTAGATGCGTGCTCGCTGGCTTTCGCATTCAGAATTGAGCCGTAAATTAAGCTTTCTACATATTGCGGCAAAATAATATTTAAAATTGATTCTTTATCTGGTTCGAATTCATATGAAGACATTTGTCCATGTCCTGAACTTGTATCTTCTTCTGCTAATGGTAATACTCTTCTTGCAGTTGGCGTATTTTCAAGAACGTTGACGAATTTGTTGTAGTAAATTTCCAACTCATCAATATCACCGTTGCTATATAAATCGATTGCTTTCTTCGTTACAGAAGAAATATCTTTGTATGACGGTTGATCTGGAACATCCGGCAATGCAAAGTCTACTTCATAGTCTCTGTTTTTGAAGAAATCAATACCTACTTTACCAAGAACGAGTAATTTATAATCGCTCTGACTTTCACCACGCGCTTCGATATCTTGTACCACTTTCTTCAAGATATTTGCGTTATATGCACCAGCTAATCCACGATCACTTGAAATAACTAAGTAACCACGTTTTTTAACCGGACGTTTCTTCAGCATCGGATGATTAGAAGTCGTTTGGCCTGCAACTGCTGTAATCGCATTTTGCATTTTTTCCATATAAGGTTTGAACTGGTTCGTGTTACGTTGTGCTCTGTTGAGCTTAGAACTCGCTACCATGTTCATCGCTTTGGTAATTTGATTCATTTTTTTCGTCGACTTGATTCTTGAATCAATATCCTTTAGAGATCCCATTATTTCACCACCTTATTTATACTTCGCTTCATCTTACTCTTCAGAAATACTGAAACTGCGTTTGAAGTTTTCAATTGCGCTGTTCATTTTTTCTTTGTCAGGTAAAGTACCTTTTGTTTTGATTTCATCTAAGATTTCTGGCGCATTGTTTTTAGTCCAGCTGATGATTTCTGCTTCAAAACGTTGAACGTCTTGAACTGGGATATCATCTAAGAAGCCATTAACTAATGCGTAGATGATTAATACTTCGTTTTGAACTGGTAATGGTTCGCCTTGTCCTTGTTTAAGAACTTCAACTGTACGTTTACCACGTTCTAATTTTCTTGCTGTGAATTCATCTAAGTCTGAACCGAATTGCGCGAATGATTCTAACTCACGGTATGAAGCTAAGTCTAAACGTAAAGTACCCGCAACTTTTTTCATTGCTTTAATTTGCGCTGAACCACCTACACGAGATACTGAGAATCCGGCGTTGATCGCTGGACGTACCCCTGAGAAGAACAAGTCTGATTCTAAGAAGATTTGTCCATCAGTGATTGAGATTACGTTTGTTGGAACATAAGCAGAGATATCTCCGGCTTGTGTTTCAATGATAGGTAATGCAGTAATTGAACCGCCACCTAATTCATCATTCAATTTAGCTGCACGTTCTAATAATCTACTATGTAGATAGAAAACGTCACCTGGGTATGCTTCACGACCTGGTGGTCTGCGAAGTAATAATGAAAGTTCACGGTAAGCTGCTGCTTGTTTAGTTAAATCATCATAAACGATTAACACTTGTTTACCGTCGAACATGAATTCTTCACCCATTGCTACACCTGCATATGGCGCAATGTATAATAATGGAGCTGGGTCAGCTGCTGATGCAGTTACAACGATTGTGTAATCTAAAGCACCATGCTGTCTTAATTTTTCTACAGTCGCACGTACTGTTGATTCTTTTTGACCAATTGCTACATAGATACAAATCATGTCTTGATCCGCTTGGTTCAAGATTGTATCGATTGCAATTGTTGTTTTACCAGTTTGACGGTCACCGATGATTAACTCACGTTGACCACGACCGATTGGTACTAATGCGTCAATCGCTTTAATACCTGTTTGTAATGGTTCGTCAACTGATTTTCTTGCCATAACGCCTGTTGCTTTTTCTTCAACTGGGCGTGTTTTATTTGTTTCAATTGGACCTTGTCCATCAAGTGGTTGACCTAATGGATTCACGACACGACCGATTAATTCTTCACCTACAGGCACCTCCATGATACGTCCTGTACGTTTAACTTCGTCGCCTTCTTTAATGTCAGTGTATGGTCCTAAAATTACAATACCGACGTTAGATTCTTCTAAGTTTTGAGCTAGTCCAAGCACACCATTATGGAATTCTACTAACTCACCAGCCATAACGTCGTTTAATCCGTGAACTAATGCAATACCGTCACCAATCTGAATTACTGTACCAACATCAGTAACAGACATCTCTGACTCATAATTTTCAATTTGTGAGCGAAGTAATGCACTAATCTCTTCAGCTTTTATGGCCATCTATGTCACTCCTCTATAATTATTATTTCGTTCTAGTAAATCTTCTCTCTAAGTTAATAAGATCATTTTGAATACTGCCGTCATATACTTTAGTTCCTACAGTTGTTCTCAAACCGCCGATGAGTGCTGGATTGATTTCATTTGTAAGAATGACTCTTTCAAGTCCTGTACGTTGAATTAAAGACTCCCCTACTTTGTCCAGTTCTTCTGGAGAAAGCTCATATACAGACTCAACCGTTGCAAAGTCTTGATTATAGTGTTGATTGTATAAACCTTGGAATGCTCTGAATACTTCAGAGATAATCGCAAGATTTCGATTTTCAGCTAAGACATATAACATGTTTTTTAAGTATTCATTGATATCTTGGAATGTTGCATCAACAAAAGCTTTGCGGTTTTGTGCAATATTCTTTGGATCTTCATCGAAAGATTTTAATTTCTCTTTATAAGGAATTACTGCTTCATCAATAACAGCAAATTCATCGTACATTAAATCTAAAACATCTTTATCGAGTGACGTTTCATACAGTGCTTGGGCATATTTTTTAGCAACATCTGCCATTATTTATCCCCTACCTCTTTAATGTACTTGTCGATCAAGTCTTTTTGATCTTGTTCTGAGATATCTTTTTGTAAAATTTTAGATGCAATCAGAACTGATAGTTTAGAAACTTCATCGTTGATTTCAGAGATTGCACGTTCTTTTTGGCTGTTGATTTCACTTTGTGCAGTTTCAATCATGCCGTTTGCACGGACGTTAGCTTCATGAATGATTTGTTCATGTTGGTCACGCGCTTGAACTTTTGCTTCTTCTAAGATTTTTTGAACCTCTTCTTGAGTTTCTCTTAGTGTTTGTCTATTTCGTTCTTCTAATTTTTGAGCATTAATTTTAGCTTGTTCTGCATCATCGATATCCTTGTTGATATCGCGTTCACGTTTATCCATGACTTGTTTCAATGGACCCCATGCGAACTTTTTAAGCAATGCTAAAAGGATTAAGAAAGTAATTAATGTTACTAATGCTGAACCCCATTCAACACCGCCGCCTGCAGCACCTAAAACTAATGTGTTTGTAGTCGCAGTCACAGTACTTGGACACTCCTTTCATTCAAAGTCCTCTATTGGCTCTTACGATAGTTGTTTACGAAAGAAATGGCGAGAGTCGATGTGAGACTTCGCCGTTAGTATCGATGTATAAATTACATGAATAAGACGATGAATGTGATAACAAGGCCAAGGATAGGTAATGCCTCAACTAAACCGATACCGATGAACATGATTGACATTAATTGTCCACGTGCTTCTGGTTGACGTGCTACACCTTCAACTGTTCTAGATACAATAAGACCGTTACCAATACCTGCACCAAGTGCTGATAAACCAATTGCGATTGCCGCTGCGATTAAATTCATATTAAAAAATCCTCCTAAATATTTTTATAAAATTTTAATGTGGAAAAACTAGTGGTCGTCCGCAACTTTGTGGGACATGTATACCATGGATAACATGATAAAGATATACGCTTGGATCGTACCGATAAAAATCGAGAATGCTTGCCAAGCAATTAAGCCTGGAATACCGATAATCCAACCCCAAGCTGCATGGCCTATGATTAAAGTAGATAATAAGCCGATTAAAATTTCACCAGCGTAAATATTACCGTATAAACGTAGACCGAGCGTCAATGTATTTGTAAATTCTTCAAATATATTGACAGGTGTTAACGCTAAGAAAGGCTGAGCATAATTTTTAAAGTAACCTTTCGCTCCGCGCAACTTGATACCGTAGTAATGTGTCAACAGAATCATTAACATTGCCAACGTCAGAGTAACTGTGGCATCAGCTGTCGGAGATTTCCACCATAGCGTATGGTCGATGACTATCGCAAATGGCAGACCCAACATGTTACCGATAAAGATAAACATAATTAATGTTACTGCCAAGAAGTGGAATTGACCGCCATGTCTCCATGCAAGGTTACTCTCGATGATGCCTCTAACAAAGTCAAAGACCCATTCGATGAAGTTCTGTTTGCCAGTCGGTCGTTTCTGTAAGTTACGTGTACAAGCTATGGCTATTGCTAAAACAATAATTGCTGTAATAATTACCATTAAAATACTAGCCAAGTTGAATTTGATATCTAAACCAAATAGCTCCCATGTAACTACAGGGCTTTTATGTTGCATATAATACTCACCTCTTTCATTCGTTGATTTGTATTACATTTTGTGAAGAAATGGTCGAAAAATGATTAATAAGTATGAAATCATTAAACCAATCATTACACCAATAATATTCACTTGGTTTTTGAAATAAACCCAGATAATACAAGCAGCAAGTGCCACTAAAAAGCGCCATATCCCACCTGTAGATATCTGAGACGTTTCTTGTTTCTGCGCCTGAGATAAATATAATTCAAAGATGTATGTATTGATCAAGGAACCAAATGAACCGATGATAAGACCAATAATGAAAGGCTTTGGTATAAAAATTGCTATTACAACCAAGGCTAACAACCAATAAATGTAATATTGAAGATATTGCTTAAAAATTAAGTTGAACTGTTTCATTTATTGTGCCTCATTTCACATGGAGATACGAATCATTTGTAAACCATTTCATCCATACATTTTTAATCATAATATAGCAATGGAACGCGTGTCAATTACATTCAAAACATGCAATTCTTATGAGTGATTTTTGTCACAAATTAGACACATTTTTAACAAATCATTCATAATTGTCTTTATTTTCATTAAAATCTACAGGTTTTTCGCTTGTCAGATTAAAATAATACTTAATATTGTCACAAATGCGTTTCGAAGCTTTACCATCTCCATAAGGATTGGCAGTTTCACTCATTTGCTGATAAAGTGCTTGATTCGTTAATAATAATTCAGCTTCTCGATACACATCTTCTTCCTCCGTACCAGTCAATTTCAAGGTACCCGCTTCTACACCTTCAGGTCGTTCTGTTGTATCTCTTAATACTAAAACTGGTTTGCCTAAAGATGGTGCTTCTTCTTGAATACCGCCTGAATCTGTCAGTATCAAATAAGACTGATGGGCAAAGTTATGAAAATCTACGACATCTAAAGGTTCTATCAATTCTATGCGATCATGATCACTGAGATACTGTTGTGCAATTTCACGTACTTTAGGATTCTTATGCATAGGATAAACCAACACCACATCTTCATGTGCTTCCACTAATCTTCGTGCTGCACTGAAAATATGTGCCATGGGTTCACCTAAATTTTCTCTACGATGCGCTGTCAATAAAATAACGCGCTTGTCTTTATGACGTTTCATCACTTCTGAATGATAATCCTTTTGAATTGTAGTATTCATAGCATCAATGGCAGTGTTGCCTGTAATTACAACTTTAGCGCTAGGTATATTCTCTTTTAATAGATTCGCCTTCGCTTGTTTTGTCGGCGCAAAATGAATATCTGATAAACAGCTGATCATTTGGCGATTCATCTCTTCAGGATAAGGCGAATACTTATTCCAAGTTCTTAATCCAGCTTCTACATGACCTATAGCGACTTGATTGTAAAATGCTGCTAAACCGCTGGCAAATGCAGTCATCGTATCACCGTGGACTAATATCATATCTGGTTTCTCTTGTTGAATAATAGCTTCCAATCCTTTTAAAACTCTAGAAGTAATATCTGATAACGTTTGCCCTGCCTTCATAATATCTAAATCATAATCTGGTTGAATATCAAACGTTTCTAGTACAGCATCAAGCATTTCTCTATGTTGAGCCGTAACGACAACCACAGGTTCTAGCGCTTCTTCATGTTTTAATTGATTGACTAATGGCGCCATTTTGATTGCTTCAGGTCGCGTGCCGAAGATTGTCATTATTTTCTTCAAGTCAATGCCTCCTATACAGAGAAAGAGTATGCAATGTTATGGCATCACAGATTGAACTTTCTGTTCATCTACGCTAAACAATTTGCATACTCTTATATCTATTTATCTCTTATTTCCATTTAAAGCATGCACATAGGTTAATATGTGTGACTGCTGAACACTTCTTATTTTGTACCGAATAAACGGTCTCCAGCATCACCTAAACCTGGGATGATATATGCTTTATCATTCAATTTTTCATCAAGTGCTGCAATATAAATATCAACATCCGGGTGCGCTTCTTGAAGTAATTCCACACCTTCAGGCGCAGCAATCAAGCACATGAAACGAATATGTTTCGCACCACGATTTTTCAACGAGTTGATAGCTTCAATTGCTGAAGCACCTGTTGCTAACATTGGATCTACGACAATAATTTGTCTTTCCTCAATATCTTGAGGCAATTTAACAAAGTATTCAACTGCTTCCAATGTTTCTGGATCACGATATAAACCGACATGACCGACACGCGCTGCAGGGATTAAGCTTAAGACACCTTGTGTCATACCTAAACCAGCTCTAAGAATCGGTACAAACGCTAGTTTTTTACCAGATAATCTTTTCGCTACCGTTTTAGTCACGGGTGTTTCGATTTCAACATCTTGAAGTTCCAAATCTCTTGTCACTTCATATGCCATTAACATACCGACTTCGTCTACTAACTCTCTGAACTCTTTTGTTCCAGTGTGGACGTCACGGATGTAACTTAATTTGTGTTGAATTAACGGATGATCAAATACATGTACTTTTCCCATAAAGGAATAGCCTCCTAGTTCTCTTATTTATATAGTGGATGTTTTGAAGTCAAAGCTTGTACGCGTTCAGAAGCTTCATTTAACTTCGCTTCATCTTTAGGATTTTGAACAACTAGGCTGATGATTTTACCTACTTCTTCAAAGTCTTTTTCATCGAATCCACGTGTTGTTGCAGCTGGTGTACCTAAACGTAAACCACTTGTTACGAATGGTTTTTCTTGGTCAAATGGAATTGTGTTTTTGTTACAAGTAATGCCCACTTCATCTAATGCTTCTTCCGCTTCTTTACCTGTAATACCAAATGAACCTTTAACATCAACCGCTACTAAGTGGTTTTCTGTACCACCAGAAACAACTCTGAAGCCTTCATTGATTAACGTATCAGCTAATGCTTTTGCATTTTTGATGACTTGTTCTTGATAAACTTTGAACTCAGGTTGCAATGCTTCACCGAATGCTACTGCTTTTGCCGCAATAACATGTTCTAATGGTCCACCTTGAATACCTGGGAAAATTGTTTTATCAATTTGTTTCGCATATTCTTTTTTAGTAAGAATCATACCGCCACGAGGGCCTCTTAAAGTTTTATGCGTTGTAGTTGTCACAAAATCAGCATAGTCTACTGGGTTTTGATGTAAACCTGCAGCTACTAAACCAGCGATATGTGCCATGTCTACCATTAATTTAGCACCGACTTCATCAGCAATTTCTTTGAATTTCTTGAAGTCGATTTCTCTTGGGTAAGCTGATGCTCCCGCAACGATTAATTTAGGTTTGTTTTCTTTCGCAAGACGACGTACCTCTTCGTAATCGATGCGTTCTGTTTCTTTATCTACACCGTATTCGACAAAGTTATAAAATTGTCCGCTGAAGTTGACTTTAGCACCATGTGTCAAGTGACCGCCATGGCTTAAGTTCATACCTAATACAGTGTCACCGTAATCCAATGCAACTAAATAAACTGCCATGTTTGCTTGTGAACCTGAATGTGGTTGTACGTTAACGTGTTCTGCACCAAATAACTCTTTCGCACGTTCAATCGCTAATGTTTCTGTTACATCTACAAATTGGCAGCCGCCATAATAACGGCGTCCTGGGTAACCTTCAGCATACTTGTTAGTCAATACTGAACCTTGTGCTTCCATTACTGCTTCTGACACAAAGTTTTCTGATGCGATTAATTCAATGTTGTTATTCTGACGATTGTATTCGTTTTGAATAGCTTCAAATACTGCTTTGTCTTCCTTTTCGATAAATGACATGACATCATTCCCCCAATTCATTTAGTTATAAAGTATAGTGAGCACGTTCGCCGCCGATTAGCTTAGGTCTAGAAGTCGCAAGTGTCACGACCGCATCCCCGACACGCTTCACTGAAGTACGTACAGGTACTGCAACATGTTTGATATGCATACCGATCATTGTTTGACCGATATCAATACCGCAATCAGCAGTGATATGTTCAACAACCATCGGATTGTCTAAGTGACGATAAGCATATGTCGACATACTGCCGCCAGCATGCGTTGCGGGCACAACTGTAACTTCTTCCATTGTAAGTGGATTGAAATGTTCTCTTTCGATAGTAATTGCCCTATTGATATGCTCGCAACCTTGGAATGCAAAAGTGACACCTGTCTCTTTACGGATTTCCATCAAAGCATCAAAGATTTCTTGTGCTACTTCCATTGAACCGACTGAGCCGATTCGCTCACCGATAACCTCAGATGTTGAACAACCAATAACACAAATTTCTCCGGGTTTGAAGAAATCTTGTTCTTTTAACTCATTAAGCAATAACTTCAAATTTTCCATTTAATTCCACCCCTTTGTAAACTCATCTCAAGCGAAAACAGAAAAGTTCTCGCTTATGTAAAGCAAACGATGCTATATAGTTGCTATTATAACGCATTTAAAGCTCAACTCATACTAATTATTAACATCTTTTTCCAATCTTAACTTCACTTCGTTCAATAAGTAATTCAGTTCATTATAAATCTGTTGGTATTGATTGAGGTCTCCGCCATAGGGATCTGAAACTTCACCTTTTTGGCCTGCAAACTCATAAAGCGTATATACCGGTAATGGTTGCGCATACATCATTTCAAGTTGTTGCTTATGTCCTTCAGTCATTGTCAAAATCAAGTCTGCATCTAAATCACTTTCAGACAACTGACAAGCCTTTGTCGGCGAATCTAAATTTTTTCCTTCTAAAATAGATTGTGTATGTGCAGCTGCAGTTTGACCATTCATCGCAAATAAACCTCTTGAATAAAAGGTATGTTCAGGCATTAATGATTTCGCAATACTTTCAGCCATTGGACTGCGACATGTATTTCCTGTACAAACAAAGATTATTTTCACAGTTGATCCGCTCCTATTTGTTGATTACCTGTTGCTTTTTCTAAACGATTTAAGAAAGCTGTACTTTCATCTGTAGGTTCAAAACGATAAATATAACCTTGTTCAATGGATTCATCCGTATCAAGCTCGTGCAGAATTTGATATAGCATATGATTTGCGGATTTTAAATCAGTGACATCTTTTGCAAGTTCGCGATAAATAGCATCTTTCGGCAAGTAGGCCTGCAATGTCGCAGGTACCGCAAACAATGTATGCGACCAATCTTTATCCTCTGAAATAGCTTGTGTTAAACTTGTCAGCATCGCTACAGGTGTTTGTGGTGAATAATGTTTATACTTCATACCTGGTGCGATTGGTTTTTCTGTATTTAATTGTGCATCGTGGTCTACAGAACCTGGCAATACAGAGTCAATCATTTCTTCTGTTATCGCACCTGGTCTTGCAATTCTATAAGGATATTGTGTGCAGTCAAGTACTGTACTTTCTAAACCTTCTTCACTTTGATCACCATTTACTATTCCTTCTACCCGTCCGTCCATATCATTAAAGACATGTGAGAAAGTTGTAGGTGAAGGTCTGCCGCTAATATTAGCACTCGGTGCAGCAATCGGCAGATTTGTATATTTCAAAATAGCACGACCAATAGGATGACTCGGCATTCTCACTGCGATAGAGTCAAGACCTCCTGAGACACGTTCACATAAGTAACCTGGTTTCAACGGTAAGATAAAAGAAATCGGCCCTGGCCAAAACGCATCCATTAATTGTTCCACTTCTTTTGAATAAGAAGCCACAAAATCATTCAATTGGCTTTTATCATGAATATGAATGATTAAAGGATTATCAGATGGACGTCCTTTCGCTTCATAGATACGACGTACGGCTTGATCATCACATGCGTTAGCTCCTAATCCATAAACTGTCTCTGTCGGAATTGCGACTAAACCGCCCGCATGATAGATGTCACTGATTTCATTTAATGCACGTTGACCTTGTTCTGTCTGTAATTGGTTACGTAAATCCCATGTTTTTGTCATCATTTTCTGCTGCACGTCCTTTCAATTTAATTGTAAAACAAAATAAGAAGTTATGCGAGAACAGGGAATGTGCGATTCCCCTTCTTCTCCCATAACTTCTCATCCTCTGTTTAAGTTGACCATTTAAATGCGACAATTCGATCATTTTGATTAATATCTGCGACGACTTCAACTTGTACTTTTGGATACATGGTTTCAATCATCGTTTTTAATACTGCGCCTTGATTATAACCAATTTCAAAGACGACAAGTGCCTGATCATTTAAAACATACGGCAATTTTTCAATGATCGCACGATAAATCGCTAAACCTTGTTCATCTGCGAATAAAGCTTGATGTGGTTCATAATTCAAAACTGTTTCGGCCATATCGACAGATTCACTTTCATCAATATACGGCGGATTAGAAATCAAACCATCTAAACGAATACCTTGTTTAATGTAAGGTTCCAAGTCACTGCCTTGTATAAAAGTAATTTCTGTTTGATGCAGCTTCGCATTAGCTTCAGCAATAGTTAACGGTCCTTCATATAAATCTGACGCATACACTGTCAAACTTGGTTCTAAACGTTTTAAGGAGACAGCTAAAATACCGCTTCCCGTTCCAATATCTGCCACCACACTTTGCTTAGGCAAACGTTCTAAAAAGTACATGAGTACTTCTTCTGTTTCAGGTCTTGGTATTAAGCAACGTTCATCTACTTGAAACTTTTCTCCTAAGAAACTTTGAAAGCCAGTGATATATTGAATCGGTTCCCCTGTCAACATACGTTCGACCGCTTGTTGATATAACCGTTCATGTTCTTCTGGCATGGTATCCTGCATATGCATTACATAGTCCGTCAACGACCAATCTAATAAATCTAGCAACAGCCATTCTGCGCGTTTCGGTTCATAACCACGAGCAGTCGCTTGTTTTGAGGCAGCTTGAACCGCTTCTTTATAATTCAACGTTGTTCAATTCTTTCAATTTCTCTGTCTGTTCTGACATTGTTAACGCATCGATAATTTCATCTAATTTACCTTCGATGATTTGATCTAACTTTTGAATTGTTAAACCGATACGGTGATCAGTGACACGATTTTGTGGATAGTTATACGTACGAATACGTTCTGAACGGTCTCCAGTACCCACTGCTGATTTTCTTTCAGATGCGTATTTTTCTTGTTCTTCTTGTAATTTCATATCATACACACGTGCTTTCAACACTTTCAATGCTTTTTCACGGTTTTGAATTTGTGATTTTTCAGATGATGTCGCAATAATACCTGTTGGTAAATGCGTAATACGTACTGCTGAGTCAGTCGTATTGACGTGCTGACCACCTGAACCACTTGAACGATATGTTTCAATTTTCAAGTCTTCATTTCTAATTTCAATTTCTACATCTTCCGCTTCAGGCAGTACCGCTACAGTAGCAGTTGACGTATGAATACGACCGCCTGATTCAGTTTCAGGTACACGTTGTACACGGTGTGCGCCATTTTCGTATTTCAATTTAGAATAAGCACCTTGACCATTGATAATAAAGCTGATTTCTTTGAAACCGCCATGGTCACTGTCATTCATTTCAATGACTTCAGTTTTATATCCTAGTGCTTCACTGTAACGTGAATACATACGGTATAAATCACCCGCAAAGATGGCTGCTTCATCTCCACCTGCTGCGGCACGGATTTCAACGACAACGTTCTTGTCATCATTTGGGTCTTTAGGAATCAATAATAGTTTTAATTGTTCTTCTAAATCAGGTAATGTATTTTTTAATTCGCTGATATCTGATTTCAACATGTCGACTTCTTCTTTGTCTGTTGTTTCATTCAGCATTTCATTCATTTCTTCAATATCTTCTTTGTTTTGTTTATACTCACGATAAACATCTACTGTTTTTTGTAAATCAGATTGTTCTTTTGAGTATTCACGCAGTTTATCAGAATCACTGACCACATCTGGATCACTCAGTAATTCGTTCAACTGTTCATAACGTTCTTCAACAATGTCTAATTGATCAAACATGATTATAATTCCTCCTTCTCAGTCTCACTTGGTGCGACAATATGATGTGCACGACATCTTGGTTCATAACTTTCATCTGCACCAACCATAATAATCGGATCATCTGCTTTGGCAGGTCTGCCATTAATCAAACGTTGCGTTCTGCTGGCAGGTGCACCACAGACTGCACAAACGGCTTGTAACTTTGTGACAAGTTCACTGACTGCCATTAGTTGAGGCATCGGTTCAAAAGGTTCACCTCTGAAATCCATATCCAATCCAGCAACAATCACACGATGACCTTGTTCAGCCAACTCTTGTGCGATATCTACTACTGAATGTTCAAAGAATTGTACTTCATCAATACCGATGACATCTACCCCTGTTAAATCCTGTTCAAAGATTTCTTCAGCTACTTTAATTGTAATGGCTTCTATCGCATTACCATTATGCGATACCACTTTTTCTTTATGGTAACGATTATCTATTGCGGGTTTAAATACAACGACTTTCTGTTTTGCATACATGCCGCGTTTTAATCTGCGGATTAATTCTTCAGATTTACCGCTGAACATGCTGCCGGTAATACATTCAATCCAGCCGGAATGATAAGTTTCATACATTATGCTTTTCCTTCCTTTTCAAAACAAAATCATCTCATTATATCATATTTTTAATTTTGATAGAGAAATAACTGCAAGAAAATCCAAATGAATTCGGACAAAAATGTAAAAAAAACTCTCGCTTTAAAAGCGAGAGTAAATGACATTCAATATTATTGATTGTTGTTTGATTTAAGACCGAATTTTTTGTTGAATCGTTCAACACGGCCATCCGCTGCTGCGAATTTTTGACGACCTGTGTAGAATGGATGTGAGTCAGATGAAATATCTAAACGGATAACTGGATATTCGTTACCATCTTCCCATTCCATTGTTTCTGATGATGTTTTAGTTGAACCACTTAAGAATTTATAGTTAGTAGTAGTATCTAAGAAAATTACTTTGTGGTATTCAGGATGGATTCCTTGTCTCATTATTATTTTCAGCTCCTTTGCCCTGAACCATCTGGAACAGAGTTATTTGTGAGTTTTTACCCAATACTTAGTAATTATAATTGTTACCAGAATAAATTGCAACCCATTCTGGAAGACAAATCAAATTTATATTTAAATGATCGGCTTGCCTGTACGCTTGCTGTCTTCAGCTGCTTTTTGTAATTGTTGGAAGAATTCTTCATTATTTTTCGAACGTTTTAACTTTCTGATGAAACGTTCTGTGAAGTCTGTAGAATCTGTAAACATATTACGTAATTGCCATAAGCTTTCTAAATCTTTCTTATCTACCAGCAATTCTTCTTTACGTGTTGAGCTTCGACCAATATCAATAGCTGGGAAGACACGTCTTTCAGCTAATTTACGATCTAAATGAAGCTCCATGTTACCTGTTCCTTTGAATTCTTCATAAATTAAATCGTCCATTCTAGAACCTGTATCAATTAATGCAGTGGCTAAAATTGTTAAGCTGCCGCCTGCTTCAATATTTCTTGCCGCACCAAAGAAATGTTTAGGTTTGTGTAATGAAGCCGGATCTAAACCACCTGATAAAGTACGTCCGCTTGGTGGAATAACTAAGTTGTATGCACGTGCTAATCGTGTAATAGAGTCCATTAAAATAATGACGTCTTCTCCGATTTCAACTAAACGTTTCGCACGTTCTAGTAATAATTCAGCAACTTTAACATGATGTTCTGGCGGCTCATCAAATGTTGAATGCACTACTTCTGCATCATCACTTGAACGTTCAATATCTGTTACCTCTTCTGGTCGTTCTCCAACTAATAAAATGAACAATTTAGCTTCTGGTTTGTTTGCTGAAATGGCGTTCGCAATTTCTTTAAGCAACGTTGTTTTACCTGCTTTAGGCGGTGCGACAATTAAACCACGTTGGCCTAAACCAATCGGTGAAACCAAGTCCATAATACGTGTGGAATAGTTAGTTGATTTTGTTTCTAATCGAATACGTTCATCTGGATATAGTGGTGTAAGTGCTTGGAAGTGAGGACGTTTTTTGACTTCTTCTGCATTGTGATCATTAACGAAGTCAACTTGCAGTAAACCATAATATTTCTCATTATCTTTTGGCTTTCTGACTTTACCTGTAACCTTATCCCCTCGTTTGATTTCAAAACGGCGGATTTGGCTTGCAGAAATATAAATATCTTTTTCGCCCTTGGAATAGTTGACTGTTCTTAAAAAACCGTAACCGTCAGGTTGAATATCATCTAAGATACCTTCCATATAATAGTTGCCGTCTTTTTCCATTTGAGCTTCCATGATAGCTAATACTAATTCTTTTTTATTAAGTTTACTATAATTTGTAAGTTTAAGAGATTTTGCTTTTTGAGTTAGCGCTTTAGTAGTGTTGTTCTTATAAAGTTCGTGGAAAGACTCGTATTGAGGAGATGTACGTTCTCTTTCAGGCATGTTTGACACTCATTTCGTTTTAATTTTACGTATTTACTTATTATAAAGTATTTTTCATAAGATAACCATAGCAAATTTCCATTTTAATTACAAAAACAATCATTGGTCTAACGTTATCAATTGCGTATAATTAACTATTTCTCCATTAAAAAAGCTGGACACTTTCGTGCCCAGCAAATAGTATTCAAAGGTTATTCATTATAGTAACCTGCAATTGATTTAATTTCTAAGAATTCTTCAATACCATAGTCGCCCCATTCTCTACCGATACCTGATTGTTTATAACCACCGAATGGTAAATCTGGTTTGCGACCTGCTTCATTGATTTCAATTGTACCTGCTTCAACTTCACGTGCAACTTTGCGTAAAGTGTTTAAGTCTTTACCATATACATAACCAGCAAGACCATATTTTGTTTCGTTCGCAATTTCAATTGCTTCTTTAAGGTCTTTGTAAGTGATAATTGACATTACAGGTCCAAAGATTTCTTCTTGTGCGATAGTCATTTGGTTATCAACATTCGCAAAGATTGTTGGTTTTGCGAAGTAACCTTTGTCTAATCCTTCAGGTTTGCCTACACCGCCAAGAACTAATTCAGCACCTTCATCGATACCTTTTTGAATATAATCTTCAACTTGATCAAATTGTTTTTTGCTGATGATTGGACCCATTTGAACGCCTTCTTCTCTTGGATCTCCGACTTTTACTTGGCTCATTTTTTCTTTTGCTGCTTCAATGAATTTATCTTTCATTGATTCAGGAATAATAGTTCTTGTACCTGCAGTACATACTTGGCCTGTGTTGTTATAAACTTTGCCGACTGCAGCTTCAGCAGCTTCTTCTACATCTGCATCATCTAAAATGATATAAGGTGATTTACCACCAAGTTCAAGTGAAACTTTTTTGAAGTCTTGTGCTGCTTTTTCCATAATTTTTGCACCTGTACGTCCTGAACCTGTGAATGACATCATGCGTACATCTGGATGTTCACTTAATGGATTGCCGACACCTTCGCCGTCACCATTTACTAAGTTGAATACACCTTTTGGTACGCCAGCTTTATCAAAGATTTCAGCTAAGATAATTGCTGCGTATGGTGTTAATTCAGAAGGTTTTAATACGACTGGACTACCAGCTGCGAATGCTGCTGCTAGTTTTAATGATGTTTGGTTAGTTGGGAAGTTCCATGGTGTGATTAAACCAGCAACACCAATACCCTCTTTCACCACTAAGTCATTACCGCGTCGTTCTTCAAATTGGAAATTATCCAATGCATCTCTTGCTTCTGAGAAGTGATTAAGCCCCATTTGATAATGCACATTTTCGGATTTTTCAAGCGGTGAACCTAGTTCATCAGTAATCGCTTCTATAATATCTTGTTTTCTATTTTCATACTCTTTGACAATTTTATCGAGTAAGTCTCTTCTATATTCTACACTGCTGTGACGGAATTCAAGATAAACATCTTTTGCAGCTTGGACTGCTTTATCTACGTCTTCTTTGTTACCTTTCGCAACTTGACCGAGTACTTCTTCAGTTGCTGGGTTGATGACATCGATTGTTTCGCCACTTGCACTATCAACCCATTCACCATTGATATATTGCTTAGTTTGAATTCTCAATTCAGTCACTCCTTAGTATTACGTCTTATTTTATAGTTTATCCTTTCTCAGATTTTTTTAAACGTTTCTGCTTATAACGCAAAATAAGAGCTACTCCAAAAGGAATAACTCTTACTTCTCTCAAATCTATATTAAGAATTGGACACATTATCTGTTTGATTCTCAGATTCAAGTTCAATATATTTTTGTGCCCATTCTTCCATCGGTACTAAAGCCTCAGCTAAAGCAGCACCTTTATCAGTTAAATGATAAACGATTGATAAGGGGGCTTTTGATACGATGTTCTTTTCTACTAACTCCCATTCCATCAGTTCAGAAAGTTTTAAGCTTAAAGAACGTGGTGTAATTGTCTTCAAATCTTTCTTCATATCACTGAAGTGTGCAGACTGTTCTGGACATCTAGATAAATAATTTAAAATTAATCCATTCCAGCTTCGACCGATGATTTTGAATGTTTCTTCTAGATATGGACAAATTTCCATTTAAATCACCTCTCATGATTACTAGATCATGCAAACCTACTATACAAAGTATACCACGTTTTCTAAATTTTTTCAGTCCAAATGTTTGCGCCGAGAGATTTTAAATTCTCTACAATGTTTGTGTAGCCGCGATAAATGTGATTTACATTATAAATTGTTGTTACACCCTCTGCGATTAAACCTGCAATAATTAAGCAAGCACCGGCACGTAAATCACTCGCATACACAGACGCACCATGTAATTGAGACGGTTTAACTGTTGCTGTGTTTTGATCTACAGAAATTTCTCCGCCCATTTTTCTTAACTCTTCAATATGACGGAATCTTTCAGGATAAATTGTATCTGTTACAAATGAAGGTCCATCTGCTAAGAATAATAATGGTGTGATTGGTTGTTGTAAGTCAGTCGCAAAACCTGGATAAACCAATGTTTTGATGTTGACGCTGTTAAATGGTAATTGGCCTTTAAGTTTTACGCGGTCATCATCAATCTCAACATCTACACCTAGTTCACGTAATTTAACAGTTAAAGGTTCGATGTGTTTTGGAATGATATTATCAAGTTCCACTTCAGCACCGCAAGCTGCTGCCATACACATATATGAACCAGCTTCAATACGGTCTGGAATAATTTGATGTGTCACACCATGCAAATGATCGACACCAGTAATTTTAATAGTACTTGTACCTGCACCTTTGATATTCGCACCCATTCCTGTTAAGAACGTCGCAACATCTACAACTTCAGGTTCTTTCGCTGCATTTTCGATTACTGTTTGTCCCTCTGCACGGACAGCAGCTAACATAATATTGATCGTTGCACCGACACTAACCATGTCTAAGAAAATATTCGCACCTTTTAATTCTTCCGCTTCAATTTTCATAGAAGTCGGGCTTGATTCATCAATCGTCGCACCTAATGCTTTGAATCCTTTAATATGTTGATCAATCGGACGTGGTCCTAAAGGACAACCACCTGGTAGTCCGATGACGCATTTTTTAAATCGACCTAACATTGCTCCCATCATATAATATGATGCTCTTAATGACTCTACCTTATGGTTTGGTAAAGACGCATTTTTTATTTCCGTCGGGTCTACTTTTAATTCTGTATCTTTTAAATCTGTTTTAATGTTTAAATCCTCTAACAAGCTTACTAAAGTAGCAACATCTGAAATTTGCGGTAAGCCTTCTAATGTTACAACATCCTCTGCAAGTAATGCTGCTGGGATAATCGCCACTGCACTATTTTTAGCGCCGTTGATTTTCAGTTTCCCTTTTAATGGCTGTCCGCCTCTGATTTTTATTACTTCTTGAGCCATTCGATTGTTCTCCTTTGTTATTCAATCTTTATTCCACAGTTCTATGTATAGTCTACCTTGTTTCTGATACGACTACACCCACTCTTTCATCATTTTCTATGAAAATAACTGTTATCCACATACTTCATATTAATTATAGTTGAATGTACTAGCGATTGTATATTCATATTATAGAATACAAAGCCATTTGTTAAAGTATTTACAACATGTTGATATGTTGCACCCATTTTATGCGTTTGTCTTAAGATGTCAGTCTCAACAAACTTTTTTGTTTCATTCAAAAAATCACTTAAGACATTATAGCACAAGTCACGTTAAGACTGCGAAATAATTTCAGGCAATACACCATTTTTGCCTAACATTATTGTCATATAGATATTTCCGCAATCTTTTGTATCCTAACAAATGGTTGACGAGAACACAATCTTTTGGTGTTGTCTCACAACACAAAAAAGAGCATCCGAACAAGATGCTCTTTCAATACTTAATTATTCAAAATTAAGCGCGGTTAGAAGTACCGAATTCTTTGATTTTACCAGTTACTGTAGCTTTGATAGCTTCACGAGCTGGTCCTAAATATTTACGTGGATCGTATACTTCTTTGTCGTTGTTTAATACTTCACGAACTGCTTTCGCTGAAGCAATTTGGTTTTCAGTATTTACGTTGATTTTAGCTGTACCTAAAGAAATAGATTTTTGGATATCTTTAGTTGGGATACCAGTACCACCGTGTAATACTAATGGTAAACCAGTTGATTGACCGATTTCTTCCATTTCTTTGAAGCCTAAGTTTGGTTCACCTTTGTAAGGACCATGAACAGAACCTAATGCAGGTGCTAAAGTATCGATACCTGTTTTTTCAACAAGTTCTTGACACTCTTTAGGGTCAGCATAGATAACGCCGTCAGCTACTACGTCGTCTTCTTGTCCGCCAACAGTACCTAATTCAGCTTCAACTGATACACCGCGTGCATGTGCATATTCAACCACTTTTTTAGTGATTTCAATATTTTCTTCGAATGGGCTGTGTGAAGCGTCAATCATAACTGATGTGAAACCAGCGTCGATTGCTTCTTTACATTTTTCGAAGCTTGAACCGTGGTCTAAATGGATAGCAACTGGTACAGTGATTTTTAAATCATGTAATAAGCCTTCTACCATTTTAACTACAGTGTAGAATCCGCTCATGTAACGAGCAGCACCTTCAGATACACCTAAAATAACTGGTGCATTTTGTTCTTGTGAAGCTTCTAAAATAGCTTGAGTGAATTCTAGGTTATTTAAGTTGTATTGACCAACTGCGTAACCTTTTTCTTTTGCATCGATTAACATTTCTTTCATTGAAACTAAAGGCATGAAAGTTCCTCCTTGCGTGCGTTTTGCACGTGATTTTTATACGTTAAGTATATCAAAGTCACCGCCGTAATGCATTGCAAAACTAAATGTAAGCGGTTATAAATGATAAAATTGTGTGAATTTTCAAATGAAAACGTATACAACATGTGTATATGTGTTTCACAACCACTTTGTTCTGTGCTTAACGTTGTATTTTTTATTATTACCCATTTTCATCTGCGTCTTATACATTTTTCAGTCAATTGAATTAAAGATAAGCTTCATTTAAAATTGAAATATCGATAATATAGTTGGAGGCTACTATGGCGAATATCTTACAAACACAACTTACTGGTATATTCAATCGCTTAAATCAACAAGAATTGGATATACAAATGGCAGCACAATGTTTAATTCAAGCTATCGGCGGAGAAGGTCATGTTTATGTCAAAGGTTATGGCGACTTAAATTGCTTCGAAGATTATGTGCTTAACAGCAATGAAAAATTAGAAGCAAGCAAACGTCTAACTGACTTAGAAAGTTATGATGCATTAGATACAACTGACCGCGTCTTACTCTTCTCTCCTTTTTATACAGAAGAAGTTCAAGCGGATACACAACGCTTAATTGATTTAGATGTTGATTTCGTTTTAATCTGTAACAAAAATAAAGAAACCCCTATTCCTGACCATCTTCTTCATTATATAGATTTATGTACACCAAGACCGATTGTCTATACAGAGGATTACGACAAAATCGTTCAACCTCATCCTATGGCATTCACTTACGTTTACTATGAAATCTATACACAAATGATTGAAATGATCAGAGACTTGGATTTGAACGTAGAAGAGTAACTAAATAATTTGAAAATACAAAAGCGGCAAAGCTGTTTCACCTAGTTGTGAATCTGCTTTGCCGCTTCTTTATGCTTTATAATAGACGTATTTTGCCTTATTTACTTTTATTTTGTTGATATTTGTTAGCCGCTTCGATAAACGCTTTGAAGATTGGTTGCGGACGGTTTGGTCTTGATAAGAATTCTGGGTGGAATTGACTCGCGAAGAAGAAGTCATTACCAGGAATTTCAATCATTTCGATTCTTCTGCCGTCTGGGCTGATACCTGAGAAGACCATACCTGCATCTTCCATTTGTTGACGATAGTCGTTGTTAAATTCATAACGGTGACGATGACGTTCTTCGATTTCTTTTTTACCATAGATATCATAAGCTAATGTACCCTCTTTAACTTCACTTGGGTACAAGCCTAAACGTAATGTTCCGCCTAAATCTTCGATATCTTTTTGTTCTGGTAATAAGTCAATGATTGGATATGGTGTATCAGGATCTAATTCTGCAGAATGTGCACCTTCTAAACCAAGAACGTTACGCGCAAATTCTACTGTTGCCAACTGCATACCTAAGCAGATACCGAAGTATGGCACATTGTTTTCACGCGCATAACGGATTGCTGAAATCTTACCTTCACTTGCACGGTAACCAAAGCCGCCAGGCACTAAGATACCGTCTACATCTTTTAAATATTCTGCTGCGTTTTCATCTGTCACTTCGCTAGAATCAATCCATTTAACTTTAATGTCTTTATATAATGGATAGCCTGCGTGTTTTAATGATTCTACAACTGAAAGATAAGCATCTTGCAAGCTTACATATTTACCGACTAAACCGATTGTGATTTCACCATCAAGATTGTTTACGATTTCTAATAAATGTTTCCATTCATCTAATTGTGTATCGTATTTCGCATCTAAGTCTAAGCGATTGATGACTAAGTCATCCATATGTTGTTTGCTTAATTGTAAAGGAATTTCATATAAAGATTCAGCATCACGACATTCGATAACATTTTCTTCAGGAATGTCACAGAATAATGCAATTTTATCTTTTAAATCTTGTGTCATTTCATATTCAGTTCTTACCACAATCAAATCAGGTTGGATACCTAAACCACGTAATTCTTTAACACTATGTTGTGTCGGTTTTGTTTTCATTTCACCTGCTGCTTTGATGTAAGGTAATAAAGTACAGTGGATATACATGACATTATCTCTGCCTAAATCACTACGAATTTGACGAATCGCTTCGATAAATGGCAGTGATTCGATATCACCTGTTGTACCGCCGATTTCAGTAATAACAACGTCTGCATTTGTGCTTTCGCCTGCTAATAATAAACGTTCTTTAATTTCATTCGTGATATGAGGAATAACTTGAACCGTGCCGCCTAAGTAATCACCGCGGCGTTCTTTTTTCAATACGTGAGAGTAAACTTTACCAGCTGTCACGTTTGAATATTTATTTAAGTTGATGTCGATAAAACGTTCATAGTGTCCTAAGTCTAAGTCTGTTTCCGCACCATCATCTGTCACAAAGACTTCCCCGTGCTGATACGGACTCATAGTACCTGGGTCTACGTTTAAATATGGATCGAATTTCTGTATCGTTACGGATAAACCTCTATCTTTTAATAATCTGCCTAATGATGCCGCTGTAATTCCTTTACCAAGTGAAGAAACTACTCCGCCAGTAACAAATATGAACTTAGTCATTCTTTTTCCTCCTACTTTTCAATTACAAATTAATTTAACATTCCATAACTTGTTTGTATTCATGTTAAGACATAAAAGTCTTAGCGCTTATTTTAAATATCGCTTAAAAAATAAAAAAACGCTCCCTCTCACATCTCATGTAAAGGGGGAGCGTATGATTTATACACGTTGTCCTAATTAAAGGAGCCCGAATAAAATTTTATCATTTTTCTAGAAAAAGTCAATTATTATTCTTCATCGTCTGGCTCATCATTAAAACCAGCCGCATCTTCAAATAATTCTTCTGCTTCTTCTAATTCATCTTCGTCTTCTTCGATAACGATATCAGATTCATTGACTTCTTCTTCATCTTGAGGATCGTCTAAATTTTCTTCGTCGTCCTCAACATCTTCTTCAGTTCTTGCTTCGTCTTCCTCTTCTTCCTCTTCGCCAAGAAGTTTAAGATTTTTATCTTCTTCGTCTTCTTCATCCAAGATATCGAATTTTTGAATTGTAGGTGCGATTTTTTCTTCAATATCATCTACTGAATACCAGTCACGTAATCCCCACATATTTTCTCCGACATTTAAGAAACGTCCATCTGTGTTTAAGTCAGTGTAGAATTGAACAATACGATTTTCTAAATGTTCATTATCTTCATAGTGTCCTAAAGCTTTAAATTCATCAATGATATCGTATAAGTTCATTGTAGTCCCTTTTTCTTCTAATAAAGTATGGGCCATATCGATGAATGATTTTTCATCTACCATTTCTTTTGTGTAGTCTTGAATTTTCATATGTTCTATTACTCCCTTTCAAAGGCTTTATCAATTCAATCACAAGTTTACTTATTTCTCATGTTAACAAATGTAAATTATAAATGACAATGCCCTATTTCGCAATGCTAATGATTACATTTTTAATAAACGATATATTTTTCAAATTTTACATAATCTTCAGTTTGCAAGGTTGCGACAAAATTACTGTTCAAACATAACGGTTTTAATTCATTATGTTCACCAAATAAAACAATATCTAACACTTCTATTTCAGGATATGTTTTTCTGATATATGTCGCTAACTGACGTAACGCACTTTCTGCGATACCTTTATGTCGTTTATCCTTATCCACTTCTATACCTCTGATATGCATACGATTTTCTGTTGCTTGCAAGGCAATAAAACCTGCTTTTTGACCGTCCAGCATTAAATGTACTGTATCGATTTCTTTATCAGGTTGTTCATCGGGTGCTTTCAACTTTAATGATGAAACATATTTAGAATCTAAATCTAAATAGTATAAACGTTCTTCACCGATCGGTCCTTCTTGTTTTGTCGCAGTATGCATAAACCCTGCACGTTCATACACATTCCACGCTGCTTTATTTTCAGCATCGACCACAAGGTATAAATGGTTGAAATCACTATAAAGTGACTGAACATAATTCGGCAGATTCATCATAATCTTCGTGCCGTAACCATTTCCTTGGAATTTTTCATTAATAGATAACGAACGGACATAGACGACATGTTCTGGTGTGTCGTAACCTTCGTGTTGATAATATTGATGTAAAACAAAGAAGCCGACCACTTCCCCTTTTTGATTAATAGCTATATTCGCGATACGGTCTTTGTCTTTTAATGCATCGTCTAATACTTGTTTTGGTAAAGAAGAATAAATCATCTGTCTTTCTGACAGTTCGAAATCTTCGACTTCTTGATGGTACTTTGGTTCGTATGGCTGAACGATAATATCTCCAAATTGCTTACTGTGTTTCATATACATCCCCTACATTTCTTATTTACTGCAAGTTCAATTAGTGTTTCCCTATGCGCTATGCTGAGAAACAATTTGAGAGCCAATTAACACCGTATTGGTCTCTGACTTGACCATGCATTGCATTGAAAAAAGTTTTAGTAATCGGCATGTGTGGATCTCCACCAACACTCAACGCATCATATACACGTTGTTGTTCTGTAGAATCTTCAAATGTCAGAAGCAGATTCACATCTTCATTACTGAATGGTTTGCCATAATTGCTCGATAAGTGCAATACAATAGCATCAGTAATGTGAACTTCTGCGTGCAACACTTGTTCTTTTTGTTGATTTAATACTTTAATCTCACCGCCGAAAACACTTTGATAGAATTCAGCTGCTTTTGCAACATTTTCTACGATAAGGTATGGACTTAATTTCATTTTTTATTGTACACTCCTTAACTTTGCTTTTTTCTTTCTCTTTTGATTATACTATTAATGATTACATGTCATACATAATTTTGAGGTGAAACTATGAAAATCGGTATTGATGCCGGTGGTACATTAATTAAAATTGTCGAAATCGACAACGGGCACCGTACTTTCAAAACGAAACGTACTGATGAATTAACAGAAGTGATTGAGTGGTTGAATCAACAACCTTGCAGAAATGTTTCTTTAACCGGCGGTAAAGCACAAATGATTAAAGATCAATTAGATTTCTCTGCACAAGAATTCGTTGAGTTCGATGCAGCTTCAAAGGGTTTAAATATGTTATTAGAAGAACAAGGTCATTATTTAAAAGACTACATCTTCGCCAATGTCGGAACAGGCACATCTATGCACTATTTTGACGGCCAGACACAAAGACGTGTCGGAGGTATCGGTGCCGGCGGTGGTATGATTCAAGGTTTAGGATACTTATTATCTGGGATTACAGATTATCAAACTTTGACAGATACCGCAGAACAAGGTGATCGTGAATTTATTGATTTAAAAGTAAAACACATCTATAAAAATAGTGAACCGCCAATTCCAGGTGATTTAACAGCCGCAAACTTCGCACACGTGATGCGTCATCTAGATAAAGAAGTATCAACGGCAGATCAATTAGCATCAGTAATGGGTGTCGTTGGAGAAGTTGTCACAACCATGGCCATCACACTCGCAAGAGAGTTCCAAACTGAAAATGTGGTTTATATCGGTTCTTCATTCAACAATAATCATCTTCTACGCAAAGTTGTAGAAGATTATACTGTCTTACGTGGTTTCAAGCCTTACTATGTTGAAGGCGGCGCTTTTTCAGGCGCTTTAGGCAGTATCTACTTAGGAAATCCAGCGTAATGTACATCAAATAAATAGGGAATAAGGCAGATTTTAATCATTGCCTTATTCCCTATTATGTTCTCTATCTAATTAAACAATTTTAATAAGATAATTCATTTTTCAATGTTTGGGCTGAAACTATCGAACCTACAACATTCGGTTTTAAGTTGATGCCGACGCCGTTATCATCATCTCTTAATTGATCAAGCCATTCACTGAAAACTTCTCCTTCAACTTGATCTACATCGCATTCTTCAAAATCTTCATCGCGCACTTTCAATGCAGATTGATAATCACTCCACACTGGCATGAAGTTAGGTTGGTTTTCCCCGTTATTGCTGATAATAATAAACTGTTTATTTCCTTTATCAGTCAGACCATAAACATCATCTGTTTTCGCAGTAATTCGCGCAAATTCAACTGTACGAATACGATCCAGTTCTGTCATAATTTGTTTTGTGGCTTCATAAATATCAATGAAATGTCCGTCTAGTTCATCTGTAACATTGACTAAGACTTTATCCCCTTTATCAAATAAGTCATCCATTTCACTTGTCACAAAGCGATCTAAATCACGAATAATAATTTTATCGTAAGCATCTTTACGGTTTTCAAAATAAGCTTCTGCTAATTCTTTCTTTGTCCAAAATAGCGCAATGGCATGTCCATCTACATCTCTTCTAACCATTTTTCTATCTTTGACTGCAATATAGTACGTTTCATTTACAAGCAAATCTTTGAAAAACGTTTCGTATTTATAATCCATAGTAAACCCACTTTCTCTATAGTTGTGTATCAATGCAAATATAAAATAATAAACTTAAACAGTCAATCTAATACGATTTATGTTAAAGCAAAACGGCTAAAATCACACAGGATTTTAACCGTTTCACTAAAACTCTATATTAATCGCCTAATTCTTTTAAGAAGGCTTTTTCATTTAATTCAATTTCTTCTCTTGAGCTGCCATGCCAGATACACGCAAAACGAGAATTCACTTTATCCTTACCATACCAATCACCATCATAATAAGATAATGGATAAATTTTGCCCTGGCGGACATATTTCATAATCGTACGATAAAATTTCGTATTATCACCGCGTGAGAAATAACTATAGAATTTATGGAAATCTCCAGATAATTCATCATCTAACAGCAACATGCTTGTTGACCCGTTTTGACGGAAGTTTAAATCAATCGCATAAACATGACCATACTTATCATAAAGCAAGTCGAAACCTCCGACACCATAGAAACCTTCTTTAATACCGTTTTCCATAATTTCACGACCCGCTTCAATCACAGCTTGCGGCACCTCTTCCACCGGTACACTTTGATTTCCGTTATAGAAACCATAATCATCTGTGATTTGTTCGGCTGTTCCTAAATATTTCAAACCGATTTGATCTGAGTAAGCAAATTGTACACAGTAATTGGCGATATCATCCACTTTTTGTTCAATAATCATTGTTTCTGTTTCATCTAATGCTTGATGAACACGTTCAATTGCTTTTTCTAAATCTTCTTGGTTATAACAGATCATCACGCCATAGCCGCCGGCTGTCGGTAAATCATCGCCCGGTTTTAATACAATCGGTAAATCCCACTTCTTCACTGCTTCTTCAAAATCTTCTACCGCCACAACTTCACGTTTCGGCAAATATTTACCATTTGTCCACTCTGGTATACGTGCTTTATTGTTGAGCGCAACAAACGTATCTTTATCCAGCGCATAATCTTCTTTAGGTACAATGTCTTCACTATGCACATATTGGAAGTAAATCTTCTTGTTGTCTTCTTTCGTTAACGAACGTAATAAATGTTCATAACTAGCTTGGTTATGGAATTTATAAACATTGCTTGGCACTTCTTTACCGACTTCGTTGAATAACTGTTTCAACTTATCAGTGACACTCGCTTCATGCACAATCACCGGCATTTTATTCGCGATTAATAATTCACGACCTGTTAAGAAGTTAGATTGATGCTCATCAGGCTCTAACCAAGGATTAGAAACATACGATGGACGAGACGTATAAACAATAGACTCATCATATAAATCACTTAAAGTGACCTTAGGTTGTTCTGAATGTTTTCTAAGTTCTTTTAATGATGCTTGCTTCACTTTTCTGACATGTTGTTCTTTAATTTCTCTCAACAATTCATTGTTTTGAATTAAATCTAAGCCCATACGTGCTAAAATATCCGCACCTTTAATTAAGGCACTATCACCATGGTCAGATGCAGCAGCTTCTTTAAATTTGTAAGTATGTCCTACTAAATTGCTTGGCCCGATTTTAATATGTGCATGTAACGTCGGTACGATATGACTGACGTTACCCGTATCAGTAGAACCGTAACCGAAGTCATCTTCACTGACTTCTTCGCCTTTTTGACGTGCATAATGTGCAAACAGTTCATCTAATTTAGGTGTTAAGATAAATTCGTTCACACCATTTTGAATCGGTTTGAATGAATAGTCACAACCTGTCTGCAATGCGGCACCTTGAGCAATTTGACCTACTCGGTGTGTTAACACATCTAAATCTTTACGTGTTGTTGCACGTGTATAGAAACGTGCATGTGTAAAATCAGGAATAATGTTGGCTGCTTCTCCACCATTTAAAATCACACCATGTACACGTTCACCTTTTTTAATTTGTTGACGTAATTGTGCTACACCATTGAAATAGCTGATCATCGCATCTAAAGCGTTAATCGCTTCATCTGCGTTTTCAGAGGCATGCGCACTTTTACCGTAGAATTTAATATCTAAGACATCTACTGCTAATGTATGGATTGTTTTGTATGTTTCATTACCAGGGTGCAGCATCAAAGCAACATCTAATTCATCAATGATACCTTCTTTAACATAACTCGCTTTCGCACTCCCGTTTTCTCCGCCTTCTTCAGCTGGACAACCTAACACAACCACTTGTCCACCTACTTTATCGATAACTTGTTTTAAAGCGATACCAGCTAACACACTTGTTGTACCGATAATATTATGACCGCATGCATGACCTAATCCAGGAAGCGCGTCATATTCTGCCAAGAAACCAATCGTCGGCCCTGGCTTGCGACTATGATATTGAGCAATGAAGCCAGTCGGATGACCTGCGATATCTTGTTCAATTTCAAAGCCGTATTTCTTTAATTCTTGCATTAATAAACCAGAAGCAAAGACTTCTTGGTTTCCTAGTTCTGGTCTTTCATGGATTTTATGACTGATATCAATAAATTCTGACTGTTTCGCATCTATAAATTGTTCAATATGAGTTTCAAATGACATTTTAGTGACTCCCTTTATTTTTCAAAGATATATGTGTCTTTAAGGTCGTTTTAACACGATTTGGAACGCTTTTACCTTGCGTTCTCATCCCCTTTTATATCTTTATCAGTAAAATTGATTACTAAACATTTTAAAGGTTTTTCATGACTTTGTCATCCTTTTTCTTAATTTTCAACAAATTTATCCCGAGTAAACTGATAAACTTTTCATTGAAAGTGCATTCGGTAAAATTGTAAATGCCGCTTAGCCTTGTTACAATAAGACATGAAGAACTAAAGGAGGTTTAGTTTTATGCCTAAAATGAACGTTGAAAGTTTCAATTTAGATCATACTAAAGTTGTTGCACCATTTGTGCGCTTAGCAGGTACAAAAGAAGGTCAAAACGGAGATGTAATTAAGAAATACGATATTCGTTTCAAACAACCAAACAAAGAACACATGAAAATGCCTGGTTTACATTCATTAGAACACTTAATGGCTGAAAACATCCGTAACCACACAGACAAAGTCGTAGACTTAAGTCCAATGGGTTGCCAAACTGGTTTCTATGTATCATTCATCAACCATGATGACTACGAAGATGTATTAAACATCATTGAAGCAACATTGAAAGATGTTGTTGCGGCTAAAGAGGTCCCTGCTTGTAATGAGGTACAATGCGGTTGGGCAGCAAGCCACTCATTAGAAGGTGCACATGAAATTGCACAAGAAATGTTAGAAAAACGTGACCAATGGGATAAAATCTTCAGCGAAGACTAATCCTGGTCATTTGATGCGTTAATAGTATGTGAAGCCCCGCTTCAAATCAAAAATTGATTTGAGACGGGGCTTCTTTTTTGTTTGCTATTAAAATTATGAATAGATTGCTTTCATCTATTCTCTGTTTTTTAGTTTGTCTAATAATAATGAGAGTTTGTAGAGCATTGGGCGAAGCGGTTTAATAAAATCTCCAATATACTCTTCTACGTGTGCATTAAATCCTTCTTTGAATTTTTGTACACCATAGTCTTCTGCATTATCAGAGAAATCTCCTGTAATACCGTAGAAATTATAACGGTCAATACCTTTCTTCTTCGCAAATTTAATCATTTCCCATTGTAAACGGTATGCGCCCATAAACGCATTATATTGAGGATTCGATCCACTAGAAAGATAGTAAACTTCGTGTTCATTATATAAATAAAGCGCAGCTGCTAAGTTTAAGATGTTGCCATTTTTTTCTATCATCGCTTGTGTTTCTTTGATTTTACGTTCGTTACTATTAAATTGTTGCTGCAGTTGATTAGCTCTGCTTTTTGATTTCTTAGAGTTCGGACTTTCATTCAACTTCTCATTCACTTCATCTAAATCACTTTGTAATTGTGCGTGTTTCTCTTTCAATTCTTTTAAGTACGTATGCAAATCGACATACGCTAATTTTAAGAAACCACGATGACCATAAATCTTTTGCATTTGTTTAAAATAATCCAAACCTCTAAATGTGAAACCGTGTTTCTCTTCTGCCATTTTAAACAATTCGAAGAATAAAGGTGTTTCATCAATAGAAAGTGTACGGACTTGTACACCCATTTCATAAGTCTTTTTAATATTACGTCTTGTTTGATAGTCCATTTCATTGAGTAACTGCGTTTCTGATTTTCCTTTTAAATCTAACACAGACAACCATCTGATTTGACTCATAGAAGAATAACCAGTGGAATAGCCTTGATGTTTGTAACCTAACTTTTCCAATGTTTGAATCAACTGATGATTATCAAATTGTTCAATGATTTCACCATCAGTTTCCCTAATGCTTTCTAATACATAAGGATCTACTAACACATATATTCCTTTTTGCTTTCTTAAATACAACGTAAGTGCCGCAAAAAAATATTTTACAAGTTCAGCATTCTTATAATCCATGACCGGTCCGCGATGTGTATAGAAGTATTTAAAAAAGCGCATACTTCTCGCTTCTGTTAATAAACACGCCGCAATGACTTCATTTTGATTATCTTTAACACCTACAATATGTACATCATGTTGTGTTTTATTGCGATTATGATAATGTTTCACTGACTGTGTATAATGTGAAAAATGTTGTTTTGTATAATTCTCAAATTCTGCTTCAGTTAAATTAGTAAAATACATGGTGCATCTCCTTTGATGATGTCGCTCCCTTTAACTGTATCATTCTACAACACGTCACACAACATAGTCGTACATAATTGTTTATTTATTTTAATTTTTAATAAAAACACCTCAAAAAAAGATACGATACCTAATCATATTTACAATTAAGCATCGCATCGCATCTTTTCTTTCATCTATTTCTATTAATAATCAGAATCTGATTCTAGTCCTTGGATAATTTGTACACCTGCACTTGCGCCTACACGAGTTGCGCCTGCATCTAGCATAGCTTTGAAGTCTTCTAAGTTACGAACGCCGCCTGAAGCTTTGACTTCTAATGCGTCGCCAACGACTTCTTTCATTAATTTTACATCTTCAACTGTCGCGCCGCCGCCAGCAAAGCCAGTAGAAGTTTTCACAAAGTGTGCACCTGCTGCTTTACTTAATTCAGATGCTTTACGTTTTTCTTCATCTGTCAGTAACACTGTTTCGATAATCACTTTAACGGTACGACCATCAGCAGCTTTAACAACCGCTTCAATATCTTGTTGTACCTCATCATAGCGTTTGTCTTTTAATGCACCGATATTAATAACCATATCTAATTCATCTGCACCATTTTTCACTGCATCTTCTACTTCAAATGCTTTTGTCGCTGTTGTATTTGCGCCTAATGGGAATCCGACGACTGTACATACTAGTACGTCAGAATCTGCTAATGCTTCTGCCGCATGTTTCACGTAAGTCGGGTTGATACATACAGATTTAAATTGATATTCCTTTGCTTCTTCAATCAACTTATCAATTTGTTCTAAAGTAGTATCTGGTTTTAATAAAGTATGATCAATATACTTCGCATAATTCATTTGTATACATCCTCCAATTTGGTTGTTTACTTTCACATATAATATAACGTATTCAATTATCATTTTACCAAATATTTTAACTCGCTAAAATATAAGAGATGTTCAACTTGTTTCAATTTCACTCTTTTAATGAAATCATACCTGAATTGTCATTAAATAAGCCCAACTGTGTATAGTAATTCTCGCAAATTATAGGCTTGCGTGTTATCTTTAACTTAACTTATTTTTTATTAAAGGAGCAGATAAATATGACTCAAGGTACACCGCATATTCAACCAAATGGTGCTAAAATCGCGAAAACAGTTTTAATGCCAGGTGACCCGCTGCGCGCAAAATATATCGCAGATAATTATTTAGAAGATGTCGTACAATTTAACGAAGTTCGTAATATGTTCGGTTATACAGGCACATATAAAGGTAAAGAAGTTTCAGTAATGGGTTCAGGTATGGGGATTCCAAGTATTGGTATCTATTCATATGAGCTTTATAACACGTTTGATGTAGATACAATTATTCGTATCGGTTCATGTGGTGCATTACAAGAAGACGTAAATCTTTACGATATTATTATTGCACAAGGTGCTTCTACAAACTCTAACTATGTAGATCAATACAACATTCCTGGTCATTTCGCACCATTAGCTGACTTTGATTTAATGGTCGAAGCTAAAAATGTTGCAGACAAAGTCGGCGCAACGACTCATGTTGGTAATATCCTTTCTTCTGATACGTTCTATAACGCTGACTCAACATTCAACCAACAATGGCAACGTATGGGTATTTTAGGTATTGAAATGGAATCTGCAGGTTTATACTTAAACGCAACTTATGCAGGTAAAAAAGCATTAGGTATCTTCACAGTAAGTGACCACATCTTACGTGATGAAGCTACAACACCTGAAGAACGTCAAAACTCATTTACACAAATGATGGAAATTGCGTTAGAAATCGCATAATCTATTCAATATATTTTAAGGCGAAGCTCAACTCAGCTTCGCCTTTTTTTATAATTTCATTTAATATTATTTCTTATCATAACCATAATCTAGATATTCTTCTAATGTCTGATGTTGATTATGGATGTCTTTCGCATGTTTAAGGCCGACATATCTGAAATGCCAAGGTTCATATTGATAACCTGTAATATGTTCTTTACCTTTCGGATATCGAAGAATAAAACCATATTCATGCGCATGTTCAGCAAGCCATTTACCTTCAGGTGTTTCACCATATGCTTCTAAGAAATCTTTATTTCCTGGTGGTGTGCCCACATCGAAAGCTAAGCCTGTTTGATGTTCAGAAAAGCCAGGTCTAGCACTATATTTATCAGCGGCTTTCTGACCATCACGAGCCACATAACTATTATAAAGTCCGACTTGTTCTTGATAAGATCTGAATCCGCTGCGATAGACAATATTTAATCCTTCTTTTTTCGCATCTTGCATCATTTCATTTAAATGTTGTCTCGCTGTTTGATTTTCTCCACGATTATAGTGTTTTGAAATCGATACCTTTTTATTCACTAACATTAAACCATCAACAGTTGTCACACCATTTTTCTTGTTCACTTGATGTTGTTGTTTAGGTTGTGGTGCTTTTTTAGTGTCTTGTTGTGCTGATTGCTTGTTCTCCTTGTTGTCGTTTTGTTCTGATGTACTGCCGCAAGCTGTTAATAATAAACTAGCAGCCAAAGTACCCGCAATTAATTTATTCATCCCGTTATCACCTCATCAACTTTCACATCTATATTATAGAACGCATAATATATTTTTCAACATCCTTTTATGAAACTTTAAAATACTTTCACAAAAGAAAAACCAAGCCATGGTTCTTCTTGACCACGGCTTGGTTTTATCATTATAAGTTATTTGATTGGTGCTTATTTGCCTAGGAATGATTGGAACATCCAGTTGTGTTTATCAACTGATGTTTGTAATGCGATTAACATATCTTGAGATACATCATCTTCTGCATCTCCTGCAACTTCTACTGCTTTAGCAAGTTGTTCAGAAATGTTAGTGAAGTCTTTAGAAATTGATTGAACCATATCTTCAGCAGTTTTTTCTGATTCTGCTTCATCTACAATTGCTACATCTAAGCTATTTTTCAATGTCGCAACTGGGCTGCCGCCGATTGCTAAGATACGTTCTGCTAATTCATCAATGTGTTCACTTGCTTCGTTATATAATTCTTCAAATTTAACGTGTAATGAGAAGAAATGAGGACCTTTCACAAACCAATGGAAGTTGTGAATTTTTGTATATAATACTGTCCAGTTTGCTACTTGTTCGTTTAATACATTTACTACATCTTGTTTATTTGCCATAAAAATAATCGCTCCTTTAAGTTGTCGTTTTCTCTCTTTGTAATAGTTATTATATTATAATCATTCTAATCTGTAAAGCTATATCTTCTCTAATTTAAAATTATTATAAACTAGAGTTCTAAGATGTTGTATCTGCTTTCTCTATTAATTTACCCTGCTTGGAAGCTTTTAACACATTAATAACACTTATTACTAAGCCATTTAAAAGGATGTGACATTTAATGCTTGCCCATTATAAACAAGTAGTTCATTTTATTTTCATTCTCAATTAAATATTCTTAGGCAATTCAATAAAGAATGAGCGTTCATAATCAGTAGGTTCTTGCCATTCTGCATGCCACATCTTATCTCGGTTATTCGCAAATAAATCATAACCGAAGTTACGCAATGGTTTCGGTACAAGCGTTAATAGGACACCTATCCATTTTTCTTCTGTTAATGACATCAACAATTTTGCGATAGCTGTAGATTTGAAATAAAGATGGTCCCCTTCTTGCAGTACGACAGTATTCATTTTTAATATACCTGGATGTCTGCGTTCTAATTCTTGGCCTGCAGTACCTTTTAATGTCGCAAACTCATAACTTTTAGATAAACCGTGTCTAATTAACCATATCGCATAGTTATAGCAATACACACAGTTTGCATCATAATAAATAATCGGCATTCTATTACTCCTTTCTCGTTCAGTCTTTCATCTATTATTTAATATACCCGTTTAGAATTACCATTAATTTTTCATTAAAAAAAGTCTTAGATGGGACGTAACCCTCTAAGACTCATATCTATATTAGTCGTGATTTACTTTGACAATTCGTGCATATTTTAAGAATTGTTCTGAGTATTTTTGTTTAATCGTTTCTAAATCATCATATGTGACACCGATGATATGCCAGTTTGGATTAAAGTGATAGAAAGAATCTTTATCACGTGACCATCTGATCATAGAACCATCTCGATTATAACGTGGCAATGTCACTTCATAGCCTTCTAACACATTGATATACGTTTGGAAAATATCTGGATCAATACGATTGAAGTTATCAATGACTAAATAGCTGCGATCTGTTCTCGGCATCAATTCTGTAATGAAACCTTCTCTGTAATAAAGCGCTCCTGCTTCATTTGGTAAATACTTTCCATACAACATATCTTCAGAGAAGTCAGGATGTCCTGTGGTAATAACAGGTTTTGCATTGGTTTTTTGTAGTAGATTCTCTACAGCTTTTAAGCCTTCTGCACGATCTTTATCTTGAATCACTAATAAAATAAATGGTTTAATTTCATCTTCTGTTTGTGCTACAGCATCATCTTTTTTGATGGCTTCAAATTGTGGTTTCACACTATCATTGCGACTCATTTCAAGAATCGCATCGAATTGTGCTTGAGACATACTTGCGATGGCCTGTTTGGCATTTTCTTGTAAGTAGTATAAGTTCTTTAATCTTGGATGTTTATTTAACGTCGCTAAATTTACCGGATTGATATCTTCATCATAGCGGACTTCAATTGCAGTACTATTTGTACGTCCTTGAATTGGCGGCAACTCACGAATATGTTGTGTTACTTCACCTAAACCTACCACAGAATGATCCGCATTACGGTTATAAAAAACAAGTTTATCGCCAATTTCAAGTTGCGTGTAGTAATGATAGCCGTTACGTTTAATCCCGTTGAACGTATGTGTAAATAATGTATACGTTTCACCCGGTTCAAAGTCTTTGGTTTCAGCTAAGAAGAAGTATCTCGGCACTTGTGTAGTCCCTTTACCAAGTTGTTCAATTAATTCAAATTCTTCTTTAGCGATTTGATTGAACAATGTTTCTTTCATGTTATTGATACGAAATTCTAACTGTTCACTGCGTTTTAAGTAATCTGTAGTTAATGGTTTCAAAGCTTCAGTTAAACGAAATTGTACGCGGATTTTGTGTTGTGCACCTGTTTGGACACTGATGATTTCACCGCTTCCAAGCAAACCAGCATCTGTTTGAACTTGATAAAAGATGACTTTATCACCTGGTTTTGCTTTTTTAAATGCTCGAAAGCCTTGCGTAGGATTGAATTGTGCCCCTGATTCAAACAATGTCGTCTGGCCTACTAAAGGTTCATTATGATTCCAACGATTATAACCACAGTTCAGCCAGAAATAGTTTGTTTCTTCACTCATTTTGATACTGCTCCTTCTTCATAAATATATTGATTTAAGTGCAATATACGCATTTCGCGGCTGTTAGCTTCAACCCTATATTGCAAATCTCATTCTAGCTATTTATATCAAATGCCTCTCTTTGATACAAGTCAAACTCATTATCTCGGCATTAGTAAAATTGCCATCAACGGCATGAAATTAATTAAAAATCCGCCTAACTTCAACATGTTGCTCGTTTGTTTATCTGGAATAGTAAGTAATACACATAGAATTCCTAAAATTGAAAACGCAGCTGGAATCATCAAGTTTGGATACTTAGGGAAATTCATAAAGACCCCTGCACCTGATAAAATACCGCAAATTAAAGTGATATATAAAAACTTGCGCATGCTGTTACACCTCTGTTTCTTTAAACATACGTAATCATAACTGTTAAGTCACCTTCAAAGATGTTATCTAAATCCTCAGATGTCAGTATAAAACTGCTGCCTGACGCAATTTCATAAACATCACCATCTGTAATCAATTGGCCTTCGCCATGTAACACTGTGACTAAACAAAACTCTCTTGGCTTCATATAATTTAATGTTCCTGTGATTTCCCATTTAACGACTGTAAAGGCATCATGTGTAATGTATGTTGTTCGTTTATGATTTTCAATAATTTCTGATTCTGGTATCACATTCGGACTATCTTCACGTACTTCAACGACATCTTTGGCTTTATCGATATGCATATCACGCGGCTGCCCTTGTGCATCTACACGTTCATAATCATAAATACGATATGTGACATCAGAAGCTTGTGTTACTTCATACACGACTAATCCTTTACCAATCGCATGGACAATACCATTAGGTACAAAGAAAAAGTCACCTGCTTGAACTGGGATATGTTTAAATAAATCCTGGTGTTCACCTTGATCTAAAGCTTTTACAAAGTCATCTTTAGACTCTGTATTCAAACCATAGATAATTTCAGCATCTTCATCCGCTTCAATAATGTACCAGCATTCCTTTTTACCGAAATCACCGTCTTCATGCTCATAGGCATAAGCAGTATCTGGATGTACTTGTACCGACAATGCTTCTTGTGCATCTATCATTTTAACCATTAATGGAAATTGCGCACTTGGAAAATCTCCAAATAATTCTTTATGTGTTTGCCAAACATAGCTAAGTGTTTGGCCTTTAAATGGACCATTTGAAATGACACTGTCACCATGTGGGTGCGCAGAAATCGTCCATATTTCTCCAATATCTGATTCAGGTAATGAATAACCATATTTTGATAAATGGTGACTCCCCCAAATTCTTTCTTTAAAAATCGGGTCTAAAAACAATGGCATTGAAACTGTCCACCTCCGCTACTTTTTCAAACCGTACCTTACTATGTATCGATATCTTTATCTCTGATTTCTTGATGGATTCATTCATGTTAGCGTTATCTAGCATATTATAACAATATTTTGTTCAGGGTGGTAGTATCCATAATTTTTTTACAAAACTTAATCATCAAAATTTCAATCAATGTATGTTTTTTTCACATTCTTTTTTATACTTTTGATATTTTTTATCATTTTCTCTATTAAATCTACATTTTCTGTTAATTATTGCTTGTGCTAGCTGTCTGTTACCCTTTATAATAGAAGTATGTTAATAATACCTTAACATATGCTACATAAGGTAATAAAAATGATTAATATCGAACGGGTTGCTGATGCAGCTCACACTGATAAAAAATTTGCATAAGGACCTAAGCCCTGGAAAAGCTTAGGTCTTTTTAAATACAGAGAAATCCCCGAGTCATACTGTTAATTGTATGGTTCGGGGATTTATGCATTTTTATATAATTAATTTATGGTTTCTAGATATCTTCTACAACAATATAAGCCGCTTTCACTGGACCATGTACACCCACAACTAAATTCATTTCGATATCAGCTGAGTTAGATGGACCAGTAATGAAGTTTACACATGATGGGAAACGTGCATCTTCTTGGTTTTTATCGAATAAGCCGTCTGCTGCTTGAGTAAATCTTGGAACAATATTCGATTTAGGAATAATCGCAATATAAGTTTCAGGCATTAAACTTACTGCACGACCGCGTCCTTTGCCTGAGAATAGCACGATTGTGCCGCTTTCACTTAAACAATAATCACTGAAAGTAATACCCACTTGTGCAGTTTGCGCTGCTGCTTTACTTTCTTCAGGACGCGCTTCATCCCACACTGTTGTTTCAAATGCGCTTAAATCAATGTGGTATTGATCAAAGCGTGGATCATCAAAACGTTCAACTGGGTTGCCGCCAAACTGTTCAATTGTTTCTTTCAATGTTTCATTCAATTGTGCTGTAGTTGTTTTCACAAATGCAGTATGAATGTTTTTACATTCTTGTTCTAAGTGGTCGACTAATTCATCTTGTGATAAGTCAGATAAAGTTTTGTATTGTGGTTGAACTGACCATTCAGGTTTGATGACTTTCTCTGGTGTTTTACGTTCTAAGGCGTTTTGAATATTTGCTAGGAATTTGTCTTTATTAGAAACTGAACCAGTCATTAGTGATTACCCTCTTTCTGTTTCAAATGTTCTTTCATCCAGTGATTGAAACGTTCTTTTTCAGGTGTTGGGAAATCTCTGGATTGTGTCCAAGCGTGTAATGGTTTTGGACCTTTTTCAACCCAACCGTCTTTATTCGCAAACGGTTTAAGGGCTGGTCCTGCCATTTTGATACTATATTGGAAAAGATGCGGTTTAGTTGTACCGATACCGAAACCTTTCATAACCAGACGTTCACCTAATGCTGATTTTTTAAGTTCTTCTGCTTCGACTTGACGGTGTTTTAAGAGTAAGTCGTGAAGCGGAATTTTAACTGGACATGCTTCAGAACATGCGGCACATAGTGATGATGCATATGGTAATTGACCATATTCTTCATAACCGCCGAGTAATGGTGATAAAACTGCACCGACTGGTCCTGGATAAATAGAACCATAACTGTGGCCGCCTGAATGACGGTACACTGGACATACGTTCATACATGCACCACAACGGATACATTGTAAGATTTCTTGGAATTGTGTACCTAAAATTGTTGAACGTCCATTATCTACGATAACTAAATGGAATTCTTCTGGTCCGTCGATTTCACCTTCACCACGAGGACCTGTTAATGTAGTGACGTAACTTGGTAATTTTTGACCTACTGCACTACGAGATAACATACCGACTAATACTTCCATTTCTTTAAATGATGGTACGATACGTTCCATACCCATAACTGTGATTTGTGTTTTAGGTACAGTTGTAGACATACGTGCATTACCTTCATTGGTAACTAAGCAGAAGCTGCCACTATCAGCAACCGCAAAGTTACATCCTGTAATACCGACTTCTGCAGCTAAGAATTTTTCACGCATAATTTTACGTACAAAGCGTGCCATTTCTGTCGGATCATCAGTACCTTCATAGCCTTCTTTCGCATGTAACACACGACGAATTTGACCGCGGTTTTTATGCAATGCAGGTGCAACGATGTGTGATGGTGGATCTTCTTCATCAATTTGTAGTAAATATTCACCTAAGTCAGTTTCAACAACTTCAGCCCCTGTATCTTGTAGGACATGATTCATATTGATTTCTTCAGTAACCATGGATTTTGACTTCACGATTTTTTTAGCATTTTTCTTTTTAACTACTTCAGCAATATAGTTAGAAGCTTCTTCTTTTGTTTCTGCGAAGTATACATGACCGCCAAGTTTCGCAACATTTTCAGATAACTGATTCAAATAATAATCTAAGTTTTCTAATGTATGTTGACGAATTTCTGCAGAAAGTTGACGCCATTCTTCCCAGTTGCCAAGTTCTTCTTGTGCTTTTAATTTTTTAACTCTTAAGCCATCTTGTGCAGAACTTACCGCACCACGCATGAATTTATTTTGTTTCTCAACTTTGAAGGCTTCTTTGAATGTTTTTTCTCCGATACGCATACCCATCTTAATGCACCGCCCCTTCAAGTTGATGATTCAACACTTCCGCAATATGAAGTACTTTTACTTTACTATTGATACGTTTTAAACGTCCTTCGATATTCATTAAGCAGCTGGCATCAGCACCGATTAAGTAATCAGCCCCTGTTTCATCAACGCAATGTGCTTTTTCATCAACCATTTCACTAGAGATATCAGCCATTTTTACAGCGAATGTACCACCGAAACCACAGCAGTTATAATACTGAGGTAATTCTACTAATTCTAATCCTTTCACATGACTTAATAGTTCTTTCGGTTCATTCACAACGCCTAATACACGTGTGATATGACAAGATGGATGAATTGTTGCTTTACCTTCTAATGATGCACCAACATCTGTTACACCTAATACATTAACGATAAATTGAGTAAGCTCATAAGATTTATCTGCCAATGCGATAGCTTCTTTATGCATTACAGGATCCTTTTCAAATAAACTTGGATAATGTTTAAACATAGTAATACAAGAACCAGATGGTGCGACAACATAATCTGAATCTTTAAATGCTTTAATCATTTGTTTAGCTGATTGTCTTGCATCATCAAAATAACCTGAGTTGTAAGCTGGTTGTCCGCAGCATACTTGTGCTGTCGGATAATCTACTTCACAGCCTAGTCTTTCAAGCAATTCCACTGTCGCAACACCAATGCGTGTATGGAAAGCTTCAACTAAACAAGTTGAGAATAAACTGACTTTCATATTTTACACCCTTTCCCCGCTCGCGCATGTTACGTGAACGTATATGCCCTATTAAATTTTTAATGATTTCTAGATTCTTAATCATTAATGCAGCAGTAATCATCCCCACAACGATTACTGTTTAGATTAAGAATAGAAACGATTACTCGTACATTATAGCGCTATTTAAACATCTAGTCATCAGATGTTTAACAATTTGTTCAAACTTTTTTGAGTTCGCGAACAGTTTTTAAGCAAAATAAAAACAAGCCTCTATTTCATGAGACTTGTTCCTAATGTTTATTTTTGTCGAATATTTTCTAGAATTGTATCGCGTACTTCTGCTAAATGTGATTTCATTTGTTGAACAGCTTTATCTGAATCTTGTTGTTCAATTGCTTGATATATCTTTTGATGTTCTTCATATAAACGGCGTAATGCTTTCTCTTTATCAAATAAATACACTCTGCGCGTTTCTTTCATTGTTTCTTGAATCACATCAGAAATATTATTCAATAAATCAAATAACATCTCATTTTGTGCTGATCTGGCAATTGCTAAATGGAACTTTAAATCAGCCGCTTCACCTGATGTTCCATCACCTACTGCTTTCTGCATCAATTGCAATGCAGAAGATAACGCTTCTAAATCTTCATCAGTTCGATGTGTCGCAGCTTTTTGTACTGTCGCAAGTTCCACAACTTCTCGTAACTCTAATAAGTCTGCAATTTGTTTGCGCGTCAAACTTGATTCATTCAAATCAAAGAACACCGGTTCTTTTTTAGTCACGAACGTCCCATAGCCTTGTTTGATTTCAATGACCCCGATTGTACGTAACGCATTAAAAGCTTCTCGTACAGATGCCACACTGACACCGTAGTCTTTTGCTAACGCTTGAATGGAAGGCAATTTGTCCCCGACAGCATATTCACCAGATTTAATTTGTTCTAACAAGATGTCGGCAATTTTTTCATATATCTTTGTTTTCGAAATTTTCATCGACTTTTGACCTCCATAGTTTTATCTTCTTAATTATAACAAATTCCTTCATAAACTTACTATATTACATATAAAAAAGAAGGCCATCAAAGACCTTCCTAAACAAATTTTATAATCATGATTATTTGTTTTGATAATATTGAGTCAACGCTGTATCAATTGCTTCATCGCCACTAACGACTTGGAATTCTCCGCCTTGATATGCTTTGTCGCTCAAGACATTTACTATGACAGATGCAACGTCTTCACGTGGCACACTGCCTGCTTCTTCTAACTGAGCAACAATCGTTACTTTGCCAGTACCTGGATCATCTAATAAAGCACCAGGATGCACAATCGTATAGTGCAAGCCTGAATCACGTAAATGATTATCTGCATAATGTTTCGCAATAGTATAAGGTTTTAGTTCTGGTACACTATCAAACGCTTCACGACGAGAATCAAATGTAGAAACCATCACAAAGTGTTTCACGCCTGCTTGTTTACTTGCTTCAATAGCTTTAACTGCACCATCCAAATCAACAATAATTGTTTTATCTGCACCAGTACTGCCACCTGAACCAACAGAGAAGACCACTTGTTCAAAGCCTTTAAACTTCTTCGTAAGATCATCAATCGTATCATTTTCAACATCTACAAGTTCTGCTTGATAACCTTCTTCTTTTGCTTTACTCACTTGTTCTTCTTTACGATAAGCTGCTGTTACATCTTGGTTTGCTTCTTTTAATTGTTTTACTGCATAATGGCCAACACCACCATTGGCACCTAAGAATAAAATACTCAATGACTTCACTCCTTATCTGTTTTAACTCTTTTTATTAGTTATATGCTATGACTGTTCCCTTCATTTGTTAACCCAAAACAGACATTGTTTTCTGATATTGACTTATACATACAATCGATGTACATTATATATGAATAAATGTTCATATATTAATAAAAGGAGTGAAAGTAATGTCACATCAAGAATTAAGCGGCCGTACACTCGCACAAGTGACGGACATTTTCAAAGCCTTAAGTGAACCCAACCGTATCCGAATTATGCATTTACTTGAACAAGGACCTTGCAGTGTAGGTCACATCAGCCATACGCTCAAACTTTCGCAATCAAATGTATCGCATCAATTAAAGGTACTGCGTCATGCTGAATTAGTTAAAGATCAACGACAAGGTCAATCTAAAATTTATATGCTTGATGATCAACACGTAGTTACACTGCTTTCACAAGCCATCCATCATGCAGAGCACCCGGTTGATTAGAAAGGAAGTTTTATTATGAATCATTCTCATGAACATGCACATCATCACCATCATCATGTGCATACCGACAACAAACGTGTTTTAGCTTTTTCTTTTATTATTATCGCATCCTTTATGGTCGTTGAATTAATCGGAGGATTCTTTGCGAACAGTTTAGCCTTGCTATCAGATGGTGTACATATGCTTAGTGATGCCTTTTCTCTTGGCTTAGCATTATTCGCATTTAAATATGCTGAACGTCATGCGACCATGAACATGACCTTTGGTTATAAACGTTTTGAAATCTTAGCTGCTTTATTTAATGGTGTCTTATTACTCGTTATCAGTATCGGCATTATGATTGAAGCCATTCGAAGATTTGCAGCACCTCCTGAAGTCCTTTCTACTGAAATGTTTATCATCAGTGTCATTGGTTTAGTGGTCAACATTGTAGTGGCTTGGATTATGTTGCGTGGCGGAGATACGGAACATAATATTAATATGCGCGGCGCATTCTTACATGTCTTAGGTGATTTACTTGGTTCATTAGGTGCGATTGTTGCCGCATTCTTAATTTGGGCTTTCCATTTTACTATCGCTGATCCTATTGCAAGTATGTTGGTGTCTTTATTACTCCTTAAAAGCAGTTACGGTTTAATCAAAGATTCACTTAATATCTTGATGGAAGGTACACCCAAAGATATCGATATTGATCAAGTGGTTGAAACGGTACGTGCTGAAACAGAAATCCAAAATGTGCATGACTGTCATATTTGGACGATTTCTAATGATTTAAATGCATTCAGTTGTCATGCAGTCGTAAGTGATACATTATCTATCAAAGAGTGCGAGGCATTGCTTAAACGTATTGAACATCAATTAAACGAACTTAATGTGCATCATATGACGATTCAATTAGAGTCTGACCAAAATGAACATAGTCGCGAAACATTATGTTCACATGTCGTGACACCTTAAAACATTCAAATGAATATTTATATGATATTAAAAACGACGTCTCAGCAATCACTGAAACGTCGTTTTTTTAGTCTTTTGTTAATAAGCGTTCTCTATTGAATAAATTTATCAAATATCAATTGTTGGCCTGGCACATCTTTTTGTTCGAAGCCATCAATGAAACGTGTATTATCATAAGCTACTCTGACATGTTCGATATTGAATTGTTCAGGTGTAATAGTCACAATACCATATACTGTATAAGGTGCACGATTCAATCCTACTGAACCTGGATTAAAGTAAGCAACATCTTCATAAATAAAATGATGCAACGTATGATTATGGCCGAATAGAATCAAATCCGCTTCTTTATCTTTAAATAGATGTGCCATATGCGATGCTGTCGGTTCAACAATTGGACTGAACGGCACTTTATCTATAGGTTGTTCTAACATCATATTTTCAATTTCATAATGAATACCTAATACTTTTTGGCCGGCCACTTCTAAGTTAAACGTTCTCGGTAATTGATTTAAATACTCGTAATACTGTGGGTTTAAATGTTCAGCAATCCAATGATGATGTTCGTAAAACTTATCTTTTAAATCTTCTGGATATGGTGTTTGATTGATGACTGACATAATTGCTTCGTCATGATTGCCTGCAATTGATGTAATATCATCGCGTGAAGTGACCATACCTAAAACTTCATTTGTATTATGACCGATTCCAATAATATCTCCTAAATTGTAAATATGATCAATATCCCCTCTTCTATCAATATCTCTTAAGACTGTAGCCAATGCATCCATGTTTCCGTGGACATCTGTAAATACTGCAAATTTCATACTATCACCCTCATTAAAGTTTATAATGAAACAAAACATTACATTTTGCTTATAATCTTGATTTTTTAATTTGAAACCAAGCATTTTTTTGATATTGTGTTTATATCATATCAAAGGAGTGCTAAGCCATTGTTTAAATTTCATAAACATGCAATACAAAACGCAAAACCGCAAAATGTTAAAATAGCTCTTTTTAGTATTCTAACATTTATTGTCTTTCTATTACTGACTGGATTGACATTACAGCCGTTAACACAGAGCATCTCGATGTTTATTATGGCGATGATGTATCAATCTATGTCACCGCAAATTTTATTACCGGTGATTATCAGTCTTATCATACCATTAGCTTTCTTTATTTTTGCTGGATATCACCTGGCTGCAGGTGCCATCAATATTATTTATAAAGGTATCCATAAAGAAAAAGTTAGTTTGCTTGATGCTTTAGAAGCATTTAAAAAAGGCAGCTATTTAAGAGCTGTTAAATTAGCATTGTTTACTTTACTCTTTATTGCGATACTGAGTCTGATTCGTTACTTACTGACTCAATTGTTCAGTTTAGGTATCGGAGCGTTGTTGAGAAGCGGACAAAGTTACTTTATGGAACATGTCGGTGTATACATCGCTGTTCAATTGATCGCGCTAACTATTTTAGCGATTGTATTATCATTCTTTATTTGGACATTCACATACATCATGATTGCATATACAGTCGCATACTTTAAAGACCGTCAGGCCGGTGCATTCCAAGATGTTAAACACGCATTTAAATCTATGAAAAATGGTCACCATTCATGGTTCAAACTATTACTTGGACTTGTAGTATTAGATTTAATTGTTATTATTCTAGAAACACCTGTTTCTCAACTTGTCGCATTCTCTACAAGAAGTATTTCACAAAATGTGGCAGGCGTTTTAACAGTTGTTTTACTAGTCATTATTATCATCGTACGAATTGTCGTTTATTACTTAAACGTTAATGCGATTATCGCATTCTTCAGCACAGTGACTGATGGGGTTGTACCTCACCGTGCACCTTCTCGTCAACAACGTAAACAACAAGCAAAAGCAGAACAAAAAGAACAAGAAGAAACAACAGCTCCTGTTAAAGAAACAGAAACGAAAGAAACTGCAAAAGAAAATGATAAAGAAGTTTATCAAGATACAACTTTTGATCACTTACAATCAAAGAATAAAGAGATTGATGAACGTTCTGATGAATTTAAAAAATAAGCAATAAGAAAGCGTATGAAGGAATTATAACAAGTCCTTCATACGCTTTTTCTATTTATTGATTCAAAAGATTAGATTCTAAATAACGTGCTGCGCCATCTTCATCATTTGTATAAGAAGTGACGTCTTTTGTCAGTGCTTGAATTTCAGGGCGTGCGTTTTTCATTGCGACTGTATAATGACCGAAAACAAACATAGAACGGTCGTTATCACTGTCACCAATTACAAGTGTATCTGATTGAGGAATATTAAAGTGTTCAATCATTTCTTTAATACCTGTTCCTTTATCGATACCTTCTGCCATTGTTTCTGCATTAAAACGTGATGAGTTGGAAACTGTGATTTCTAGTTGTTTCTGTTCATCAATTAAATGTTCTCTGAATTTCGTGATTTTCTCTAAATCTGGTGTGAACATATAAATTTTAGAAAATTGCATTTGCGGTAATGTATCTACCCAGTTCACGTTGCCATTTAAAGCATGCTTACGAGAATTCCATTCACTGATACCTACATTATTCGGTGGTGTATCGCCTGCACAAGTTGCTTCAATCCATTCTCGGTCTTCTTTTAAAATCATACGTTTACCGCTAAATGGAAAGACTTCATAATAAATATGTTGTGCTTTCGCACTTTCTACAATTTCAGTTACTGCTTCATATGTCAGACTATGTTCAAAAATAGTGACACCCTCTGCGTCTCCTCTTGTACCGTTAGATGAGATAACACCATCAATTTCAAAGTTTTCAGGTGTTAAATGTTCAATCTCATCAAATGAACGTCCTGTCGCAATAAAGACTTTGTATCCATTTTGACGTAATTGTTTGATTGTTTCTGTTGTTTTATCTGATACTCTATTATTTTCTTGTAAAATCGTTCCATCCATATCTAAGAATATCGCTTTTACATTATCCATTACTTTTCCTCCAAGTTGTTGTTATCGCCTTGATTATGGCATTTTCAGACTGTTTTCGCAACTTTCTTCAAATAAAAAAACTGCCACTCTGCAAAGAGAATGACAGTTTCGTTAATAATCAATTATTCTACTGTGACTGATTTTGCTAAGTTACGTGGTTTATCCACATCTAAATCACGGTGTAATGCTGCATAGTATGCAATCAATTGTAATGGAACCACAGATACAAGTGGTGTTAACAATTCATTTACTTGAGGAATGACATAAGTGTCTCCTGCTTTGTTTAATCCATCCATTGAGATAATGCAAGTATGCGCACCACGTGCAGCAACTTCTTTTACGTTACCGCGAATTGATAGATTAACATTCTCTTGTGTTGCTAAAGCAATCACTGGTGTTTGATCTTCAATTAAAGCAATTGTACCGTGTTTTAATTCACCGCCAGCAAATCCTTCTGCTTGAATATATGAAATTTCTTTTAATTTTAATGCGCCTTCTAAGCTGACATTATAGTCAATTGTACGACCGATAAAGAAGGCATTACGAGTTGTTGCTAAGAAATCTTTCGCAATTTGTTCCATGTATTCAGCATCGTCTACAATTGCTTCCATCGCATTTGCGACTTTCGCAAGTTCTTGTAATAAGTCTACAGTTTCTTCTTGGCCATGACGTTTAGCCACAATTTGAGACAAGATAGCAAGTACTGCAATTTGTGCTGTATAAGCTTTTGTAGAAGCTACAGCGATTTCTGGTCCAGCATGTAGTAATAATGTATGGTCCGCTTCACGTGAAAGTGTTGAACCAGGTACGTTTGTTACTGTTAATGCTTTATGACCACGTTTTTTCATTTCAACTAATACAGCACGGCTGTCTGCTGTTTCACCTGATTGTGAAATATAGATGAATAATGGTTTTTTAGATAATAATGGTGTGTTATATACGAATTCAGAAGCGACATGTACTTCTGTTGGGACACCTGCCCATTTTTCGATAAATTCTTTACCTACTAAACCTGCATGATAACTTGTACCTGCTGCGATAATATAAATACGGTCAGCTTGTGCGACTTCATCGATAATCGCATTGTCCATTTTCAAGTCGCCGTTGTCATCTTGATATTCTTGAATAATACGACGCATAACTGCAGGTTGTTCATGAATTTCTTTTAACATGTAATGATCATAAACACCTTTTTCAGCATCAGCCGCATCGATTTCAGCAGTGTACGTTTCACGATCTTGTACATTGCCATCTAAATCTTTGATTTCAACTGAATCGCGTTTAACAATAACAATTTCATGATCGTGAATTTCTTTATATTCATTTGTTACTTGCAACATTGCTAAAGCATCTGATGCAACAACGTTGAATTTTTCACCAACACCGATTAATAATGGTGATTTATTTTTCGCCACGTAGATTGTATCGTGGTCTTCTTCGTCTAATAATGCTAAGGCATAAGAACCATGTAGTAATTTAACGACTTTAGTGAAAGCTTCTTCAGTAGATAAGCCTTCATTTGAGAAATGTTCTACTAATTGTACGATAACTTCAGTATCTGTTTCAGATAAGAAATTCACATCTGATACGTACTGATCACGTAATTCTTCATAGTTTTCAATCACACCATTGTGAACTAAAGTAAAGCGTTTAGATGCTGATTGATGCGGATGAGAGTTTTCATAGTTCGGCACACCATGTGTCGCCCAACGTGTATGACCAATTCCTACTGTTCCATCTACATCACTGTTGTCAGCTACATTTCTTAAATCTGCAATACGACCTTTTTCTTTAAATACTGTCGTACCTTCATCATTCACAAGTGCAATTCCTGCAGAGTCATAACCTCTGTACTCTAATTTCTCTAAGCCTTTTAACAATACTTCTTTCGCATTATCATATCCGATATATCCTACAATTCCACACATAATTCAATTCCTCCGTATTCTTCATTCCTAACGGTTACCCTTTTCACGGGGGAATCTTTCAGTTTCATATTAAATTTTTTTGTATCGAATATAAATTGATTCCGCCTAAATTTACTTTATAGAGTCCCTTCTCACTTGAACTCTACAAAATAAACGTACTAATCCCCTTGTGTGAGTACCGTTCAAAAATATAAACTTGGGTCTGTTTACAAACTTTGTGCATCGAGTCACCTCAATGTTTTACCTTGTAAACTTACGACTGACCTTATCCGAGACAGCATCCGCCGATAATCCGATCACTGTCTTCCTCGTCGACAATTTAAAGCTATGCTTGCTATTACATCTTATGCTCTAAGATATAAATCTACGCAAATTCCAGCTTGTCATTGTACGGGCGCTATAATTATGGTTTAACCTGTCTATCCCCCTTTTACACGTAATATAAGTATTTTACAATGAGTGATTTTATAAATGCAACTATTTTCACAACCTGTATCCGCTTACACTCTAAAGTTTTTTGCTAACTGCAATTTTTTCTATTTCAAATTATGTTTCTACTATTAACTAATATTGTTTCATCAAAGTTATCATTAATTTTGAATAATTTAGTTTAGCTGTTCTATTCTTTAAATTAAAAAGAACTGAGACTTTCTTACCAGTCTCAGTTCTTCAAAGTTAATTATTCATTTAAACCCATTTTTTCTTTAACTACATCTGCGATTTGTTGTGCATAGCTTTCAGCTTTTTCATCTGTTGCAGCTTCTACCATGACACGTACTAATGGCTCTGTACCTGAAGGACGTACTAAAATGCGTCCTTCACCGTTCATGTCAGCTTCTACGCGGTCCATTTCTGCTTTAACATCAGCATTATCAGTCACTGCATATTTATCTGTTACACGTACGTTAATTAATGATTGTGGGTATTTTTTCATTTGTTCAGCAAGTTCGCTTAATGGTTTACCTGTTAATTTCACAACAGCTGCTAATTGTACACCTGTTAATAAACCATCACCTGTAGTATTGTAGTCCATCATTACGATGTGGCCTGATTGTTCACCACCAAGGTTGTAATTACCTCTACGCATTTCTTCTACTACATAACGGTCGCCAACTTTAGTTTTATTAGATTTGATGCCTTCTGCTTCTAATGCTTTGTAGAAACCTAAGTTACTCATAACAGTAGAAACAATCATGTTATCGTTCAATTCTTGGTTTTTAGACATTTCTTGACCAATAATGAACATGATTTGGTCACCATCAACAATGTTACCTTTTTCATCGACAGCAATTAAACGGTCTCCATCTCCATCAAAAGCTAAACCAAAGTCGCTTTCAGTTTCCACAACTGTTTGCGCTAAAGCTTCTGGATGCGTTGATCCGACACCGTCATTGATATTGTAGCCGTCTGGGCTGCAACCAATAACTTCTGTATCAGCTTCTAAATCACCGAATAAGAATGGTGCAAGTTGTGATGTTGAACCATTTGCGCCATCTAACGCAATTTTTAAACCTTCAAAATTAACATCGACAGTTGATTTTATATAGCTTAAGTATTTTTGAGTACCTTCGAAGTAGTCCGAATACTGAACAATATCATTTCCGATTGGACGTGGTAAGTCAGGATTTTCTTCGTCTAATAATGCTTCAATTTCTTGTTCTTGATCATCAGATAATTTAAAGCCGTCTGAGCCGAAGAATTTAATTCCGTTATCTGCCACTGGATTATGAGAAGCTGAAATCATAACACCTAATTCAGCATCCATTTCTTTTGTTAAGTATGCTACACCTGGTGTAGAAATAACGCCTAATCGCATTACCTCAGCACCGATAGAAATTAAACCTGCGATTAACGCAAATTCCAACATTTCCCCAGAAACACGTGTATCACGTCCTACAAGGACTTGTGGATGCTTCTTGTCTTCATTGTGCGCTAAAACATAACCGCCGTATCTACCTAGTTTAAAAGCCAGCTCTGGAGTTAATTCTTCGTTTGCTACACCTCTGACTCCGTCTGTCCCAAAATATTTGCCCATTTCAAAATTCTCCTTTAATGCTTAATTTATTTCGCTGATATAGTAGCTTTGATATCGCCCGCATCAGCATCTTTAACTTTGTTAGGTAATTCCATCTTCACAGCAGCTTCATCTGAATTTTCGAAGTCTGCTAAATCAACTACTGCTGTTACACTATGGATATCACTTAACTCATCTCTATTTCCAAAAATTTCAATTTGTTGTTTAGACAAATTAACATTATCAGCATTTAACTTAGAATTTGATTTACCGATAACTTTCTTTTTAATATCTACTTTCTTGCTGTAAGGTTCTAACTCTACAGTAATATTAACAGTGCTTGGTTTTGTAATCACATCAAGTTTCTTCAAGTTTTTATCAAAAGCTACAATTTCACCGACATCTGTTGTATCGTCGTTGATATCTGTATCATTTTTGAATGTTGCTTTTAAGTAAGCAATACTATCTACTTGATGTTGTCCACCTATCACTTTAACTTTCTTTGGTGTCACAGTTTGATTTTTGATTTGATAGTTAGAATTGATGTACGATTCACTCACATCAGGCGTTACTGTCATCATCTTTGTTACTTTCTTCTCAAGATTAACAGTCGCTTGTTTAGGATTAACAGTACCCTCTACTTCATTATCCAAACCTTTAATAACGTAATCGACTTTGTGACGACCTAATGATGTTTTAGTTAGATCTAATTCGACTTTAATGTCATCTGATTGTTCTGCTTTCAACACTTTGGATTGCGTACCTTTAATTTGAACGTCTACGCTGTCAGGTATGCCTGAAGCGTATAAATTTTTACTGTTATATGTAGCTTCTACAGGTACATTCGAAATTGTGCGTGTTGAAGTTTGTGATAGTTTAGATGTTCCAAAGATATCTCCAAAGACATTGTTCACTGTTAAAAAGAAAGCTAATGCTAAGACAAATGCTACAAATCTTAAACCCCATTTGCTCTCAAACATTCTACTTCACGCCTTTCTTTGGAAGTCTTGTATCAAACCAATGTTCAGCTAATAATTCTTCAAAGACTTCTAGTGAGATGTCTTTACGTAATTTTCCATCAAACGTTACAGAAATAGAACCAGTTTCTTCAGATACCACTGCGGTAAATGCATCAGAAACTTCTGAGATACCTACTGCAGCACGGTGTCTTGTTCCTAAACTCTTTGAAATCTTAGAACTATCAGAAAGTGGTAAATAACAAGCAGCACTTGCAATCTTTGTTCCTTGAATAATCATTGCACCATCATGCAACGGTGTGTTAGGAATAAAGACATTCGTCAAAAGCTCTTGTGAAATATCAGAATCCATTGGTATACCTGTCTCAATGTAATCTTGAAGACCTGTCTTTTTCTCAAACACAATTAAAGCACCAATTCTTCGTTTGGCCATGTATTGTACTGCTCCGCCAACTGCTTTAATCAATTTCTCTTGATCTGCTGATGAATTAGCAACATAGCGTTTAAACAGGTTACCTCTACCTAACTGCTCAAGTGCACGTCTGATTTCTGGTTGGAAGATCACAATGATAGCTAAGAACCCCCATTGGATAACCATATCAAACAATCTTGCAGTAGTAGTCAAGTCTAAAGCAGCACTGACCCAACGACCAATTACAATAACAATGATACCTTTGAGTAGTTGGATTGCTTTAGTACCTTTGAATACTGTGATTAACAGATAAATCACATACCAGACTATAAGTAAGTCTAGAATACTTGTTATTAACTTTACCGTATTGAAATTTTCAAAAATGCCGCCAAAATTCATAGCATCTCCTCCGGTAACCTAATTACAATGAATGCTGTATGATTGATTATTACAGCGCTCATACATATAAATTATAGCATACATCCCCCTTTAGCTTAGAATAAAAATACATACACAATTGAATTATATACTTGAATTCAAATAGCAAAGGAAAAAATGCAATAAAAAAAGCACCCTTATCACAAGGGTGCAAGAGTGAGCCATAGAGGATTCGAACCTCTGACCCTCTGATTAAAAGTCAGATGCTCTACCAACTGAGCTAATGGCTCTAATGGCTGGGCTAACTGGATTCGAACCAGTGAGTGACGGAGTCAAAGTCCGTTGCCTTACCGCTTGGCTATAGCCCATTAGATGGTGGAGGGGGGCAGATTCGAACTGCCGAACCCGAAGGAGCGGATTTACAGTCCGCCGCGTTTAGCCACTTCGCTACCCCTCCGACAAATATATAATTCAAAATGGTGGAGAATGACGGGTTCGAACCGCCGACCCTCTGCTTGTAAGGCAGATGCTCTCCCAGCTGAGCTAATTCTCCAATATGTAATGACCCCGACGGGACTCGAACCCGTGTTACCGCCGTGAAAGGGCGGTGTCTTAACCGCTTGACCACGGGGCCATATGGCTCCACAGGTAGGACTCGAACCTACGACCGATCGGTTAACAGCCGATAGCTCTACCACTGAGCTACTGTGGATTAATATCATTGCCTGGCAACGTCCTACTCTTGCGGAACGTAAGTCCGACTACCATCGGCGCTAAAGAGCTTAACTTCTGTGTTCGGCATGGGAACAGGTGTGACCTCTTTGCCATTGTCGCCAGACAATGGAATG
>NZ_JAHMSB010000014.1:0-61112 GCF_018986355.1 Staphylococcus sp. CWZ226
CTTACATAAGAGTCCGTGAGGACTTCTATTATAAAGATTTTTATACATATTTTCGAAAATTTCATAAAAAAAATAAACTACCGTTACACTTTTTCAAGTTATAACGGTAGTTTGTCTACGGTCTGAACCCTCGTTTTTAATGAACGAGGGTTTTCTTCATGAAAAAAGCAGCAATGACAATTCATCGCTGCTACATTTTAATTATAATGCTATTTTTTTGATTTAACTTTCCCGGTCCATTTTTTGTAACCGCCTTTAAGCATGTAGATATCTCTATATCCATTTTTTCTTAAAATACGCGCTGCTCTATAACTTGCTACACCATTGGCATCGCATAAATAAATAGGCTGATCCTTTCTTAGACCTTTAAATCGTTGACTAAAAAGCGTCATAGGAATGTTTCTGGCACCAATAATATGGCCATAATCATAGTCAACTTTTTCTCTTACATCAATCACTTGAGCTTTACGTAAACCTTTATGGAATTCTTCTTGATCTAATTCTGTTACAGCTCTTTTATTGATGAAAAATTGGATTAACATATATACAGCAATAATAACTAAAACAGCTAAAATGATTATCCAAAAGCTATTCATCTTGCTTCCTCCTATATTTACCGATACTACAATTATAAGACTGTTTCACTCATTTATCAAAAAGTTTTTCTCAGAAATGAACCGAGATTTCATTTTGTACAAAAATGCAAATCAGATTTAATATTTACTGAAGAAAATCCAGCCATGAATATTAATCAAATATGCTGTATGTATGGTAATATACATACATATAGTTAAATACAAGGTGATTGGAGATTTTAAAATTGACAGAAACATGGAATTTTATTAATTCGGGCAGTCATGACCCATTTTATAATATGGCTATGGATGAAGCTTTATTAAACTTTGTATCCAGAGGTGAAATCGATCCTGTCATCAGATTTTATACATGGGATCCAGCAACGCTTTCTATTGGTTATTTCCAAAGATTAAAGAAAGAAATTGATATTGAAAAGGTCAAAGAAAAAGGCTATGGCTTAGTAAGACGACAAACAGGTGGAAGAGGCGTGTTACACGATAAAGAACTAACATATAGCGTAATCGTTCCTGAGTCTCATCCTAATATGCCTAAAACAGTTACAGAAGCATACAGAGTCATTTCACAAGGTTTATTAGAGGGATTTAAGTTATTAGGCTTCGACGCTTATTTTGCTGTTCCTAAAAGTAAAGAAGAAAGAGAAAAATTGAAACAACCAAGAAGTTCTGTTTGCTTTGATGCTCCAAGCTGGTATGAACTCGTCGTAGAAGGAAGAAAAATTGCAGGTAGCGCACAAACTAGACAAAAAGGCGTTATTCTTCAACATGGTTCTATTTTAAAAGATATTGATATTGATGACTTATTTGATATGTTTATCTTTAAAAATGACCGCTTAAAAGATAAAATGAAGCAAGCTTTTGTAGATAAAGCTGTTGCGATAAATGATATTTCGGATAAAACAATTTCGATTGAAGAAATGGAAGTAGCATTTGAAAAAGGATTCCAAAAAGGGTTGAATATTAACTTTAAACCATTAGAACTTACTAAAGAACAACAAGCTGAAGTAAAAGAACTTGCAGAAAAATACAAATCTGAAGAGTGGACTTATAGAAAATAAGTAAAATCCCCTGAACCTCTATTTAAACGGTGGTCAGGGGATTTCATTTTTATTTACGACGGTTTCTATATTTCCATTTTGCTATTTTATATTTCCTTTGATCTTTTGTTAAAAAGAAGAAGAAATACAGTAAGTAAGCAATACCTGCGATAATAGCTAAGCTAATTATCGTTCTTACAAGGGAAAATAATATTGAATCTAAGTTCAATATTAACCCGATAAGCGCAATTAATAATATGAGATAAAATAATACTTTACGCATGTTTTCACCTTTCAATACTTCTTGCTTTATGAATTAGATTTACTAACTTTAATTTGTGCTAATTCTTGTTGGCCTTGTTTTATTTTCTTATCACTTTTTGTAGAGTAACCATCTCTGATAGTTTTAAATGCACTGACCAACTTATTATTAAGTTCTTCAATGTTTTTATTATCAGATTTATCTTTATCAGACATACTACTTTTTTCAAGATCGATTTTGTATTTATCATGTGCACTTTGTAAATCAGTGACTATTTTATCGAGTTTGCTGACCACAGCTTCTTTTCGTTTATTCTTTTGGACATCACTTTCAATTTTGTGATAATCCTTTAATGTATCAGTCACTTTTTGATAGTAATCTGATGTCGCGTTAGCATTTTTGGTTTTCATGCTATTTTGTGCTGCTTCTTTAGTATTCTTTTTATCAGCGCCGAGTTGTTTTTCTTTATCTTTTAAATCACTGATATTTTGCTCTAGTTCTTGGTTTTCTAATTTTAATTGATGATTATCATCTCTTAATTTAGTAGTTTTTTGTTCAAGTGGACCTAAGTTTTGACTCCCGCAGCCCGTTAGTAAAATCGTTGCTCCAATAATCGAAATAAATTTCTTTTTCATAACCTTCTCCTAATTCAAAAGCAAATATTATAGCAATATTTTATCATATTTAGTTCTCAGATTCTTATATTTCAGTTTGCACTTTAATTTTCTTATACTTTTTGGGAATTCTTCTTTGATATAAGGTATAAAAGCTTATAGTTCTATGCGCTTTGTGATAAACTTTGGTTATAATAAAAGTGATATAGTCACTATCACAGCTCCATAAAATTACATGATTAAGAATGACATAGGAGGAGTATGTATGTCTAGAATTGAAAAAGTAAATCAAATTATTTCAGAAAAAAATTTAGATGCGTTAGTTGTATTATCTGATTACAACCGCCGTTATTTATCAGGGTTTACTGGTACGAGCGGTGCATTAGTAATTACACCTGAGCGTCGCATCTTGATCACGGATTTCCGTTATATCGATCAAGCTACAAATCAAGCTTCTGAATTTGAAATTGTGAATCGTTCTGCAGGTTTAATTGACGAAGTTAAAGATGTTCTCGAACAAAACCAAGTGAAATATGCAGGATTTGAAGGGCACATCGTAAGCTATGATACATTCCAACAATTAAATGATTCAGACGTTGAATATCAAAGTGTCGGTAATGTAATTGAAGATATCAGAGCTATTAAAGATCAATCAGAAATTGATACGATTCAAAAAGCTGCAGATATTGTAGACAAAACGTATGAACATATTTTAAGTATCGCAAAAGCAGGAATGACTGAACAAGAATTAAAAGCTGAATTAGAAAGTAAAATGTTAAAATTAGGAGCAAGCGGTCCTTCATTTGACACGATCGTTGCTTCAGGATATCGAGGTGCTTTACCACACGGTGTAGCAAGCGATAAAGTGATTGAAGAAGGCGAGTTGATCACTTTAGATTTTGGTGCATATTATAATGGTTATGTATCTGATATCACACGTACTTTTGCAATTGGCCAACCAGATCCTAAACTAGTAGAAGCTTATAATATTGTATTAGAAGCACAGAAAGCTGCAGTCGCACAAATTAAAGCAGGAATGACAGGTAAAGAGGCAGATGCTATCGCACGTGATATTATCGCAAGTTACGGTTATGGAGATAATTTCGGACATTCAACAGGTCATGGTATTGGTTTAGAAATTCATGAACAACCAATGCTTGCAAAACAATCTGATTATGTATTAGTTCCAAATAATTGCGTAACGGTAGAACCGGGTATCTATATAGAGGGACTGGGTGGCATCAGAATAGAAGATGACATCTTAATCACAGAAAATGGTAATGAAGTCTTTACTAAATGCACAAAAGACCTTATTATTTTATAATGAAAGCGTATATGAGGAGGAAACTGAATGATTTCGGTTAATGATTTTAAAACAGGTTTAACAATATCTGTTGATAATGGTATTTGGAAAGTTATTGATTTCCAACATGTAAAACCAGGTAAAGGTTCAGCATTTGTTCGCTCTAAATTAAGAAACTTAAGAACTGGCGCAATTCAAGAAAAAACATTCCGCGCAGGTGAAAAAGTAGAACAAGCAATGATTGAAAACCACCGTATGCAATATTTATATGCAGATGGTGACACTCATGTATTTATGGACAATCAAACATTTGAACAAACTGAATTGCCTGGAGATTATTTAGAAGAAGCATTAAAATACTTGAAAGCAAACATGGAAGTTCAAATCCAAACTTATGAAGGCGAAACGATTGGTGTTGAATTACCAAAAACTGTTGAGCTTACTGTAACAGAAACTGAGCCTGGTATTAAAGGTGATACTGCAACTGGTGCAACTAAATCAGCTACAGTAGAGACTGGATATACGCTTAACGTGCCTCTATTCGTTAACGAAGGAGACGTTCTCGTAATCAACACTGGCGACGGCAGTTACGTTTCAAGAGCCTAAATTTTAAATCACCCCTTTTCTGACATCCTATCCATTAATGATTATCAGCAATTTTATGCTGATGGATTCGATGAATGAAAGGGGTTCTTTTATTTTATTATCGTTAAATTACACGATGAGAAAGTTTAAAGTTACAGTGATATGCTTGAATTGATAATTTCAGTCAAGTAAAATATACAAGAAGAGTAAAAACAATCTGAAGGAGCAGTACTATGAATTTTAAAGAAATCAAGGAATTAATTGAAATACTAGATAATTCAAATCTTACTGAAATTAATATAGAAGATAACAAGGGAAGTATCATTAATTTAAAGAAAGAAAAGGAAAGAGAAATCATTACACCACAAATTTCTCAACAGGCTTTCCCTGCACAAGCAGCTGCGCCAGCACCTGTTCAAAATGATTCAGCTGTCAGCGAAGCTTCTTCTGCTGCAAATTCAGAAGCTGATCAGGGGAAAACAATTAACGCACCAATGGTAGGAACATTCTATAAATCACCGTCACCAGAAGAAGAAGCTTATGTAAAAGTTGGGGATACTGTATCAAACGATTCAACAGTATGTATTTTAGAAGCTATGAAGTTATTTAATGAGATTCAAGCAGAAGTTTCTGGGGAAATTACTGAAATCTTAGTTGAAGACGGACAAATGGTAGAGTATGGCCAACCGTTATTTAAGGTGAAATAATTATGAAAAAAGTTTTAATTGCCAATCGCGGTGAAATTGCCGTTAGAATCATCAGAGCGTGTAAAGACTTAGGGTTACACACAGTTGCAATTTATTCTGAAGGGGATAAAGAAGCACTACATACTCAAATTGCTGATGAAGCGTACTGTGTGGGTCCTACACAATCTAAAGATTCATATTTAAACATTCCAAATATCTTATCTATTGCTACTTCTACTGGATGCGATGCAGTTCATCCTGGGTATGGATTCTTAGCAGAAAATGGGGATTTTGCAGAATTATGCGAAGCGTGTCAACTTAAGTTTGTTGGTCCAAGTTACGAATCTATTCAAAAGATGGGGATCAAAGACGTAGCCAAAGATGAAATGATTAACGCAAACGTACCAGTTGTTCCAGGTAGTGACGGACTAGTAGATTCAATCGAAGACGCTAAAAAAACAGCGGAAGAAATCGGTTATCCCGTTATCATTAAAGCTACTGCAGGCGGTGGTGGTAAAGGTATTCGTGTAGCTAGAGATGAAAAAGAATTAGAAAATGGCTACAAAATGACACAACAAGAAGCAGAAACTGCCTTTGGTAATGGCGGACTTTATCTTGAAAAATTCATTGAGAATTTCCGTCATATCGAATTCCAAATTATTGGTGACCAGTTTGGTAATGTGATTCAGTTAGGAGAACGTGACTGTACAATTCAACGAAGAATGCAAAAACTTGTCGAAGAAGCACCGTCACCTATATTAACTCCTGAAAAAAGACATGAAATGGGTCAAGCATCTATCAGAGCTGCTAAAGCAGTAAACTATGAAAATGCAGGTACAATTGAATATATTTATGACTTAGATACTGATGAATATTACTTCATGGAGATGAATACTAGGATTCAAGTTGAACACCCTGTTACAGAAATGGTAACCGGGATTGATTTAGTCAAATTACAATTATTAGTTGCTATGGGTGAGCCATTGCCTTTCACTCAAGATGATATTAAAATCAATGGTCATGCAATGGAATTTCGTATTAACGCTGAAAACCCTTATAAAAACTTTATGCCATCACCAGGTAAAATCACACAATATTTAGCACCAGGCGGTTACGGAGTAAGAATAGAATCAGCTTGTTACACAAACTATACTATTCCACCTTATTACGATTCTATGGTTGCTAAATTAATTGTGCATGAACCTACACGTGAAGAAACAATTATGGCAGGTCTACGTGCTTTAAGCGAGTTCTTAGTATTAGGCATAGACACAACAATACCATTCCATATTCGTTTATTAGAAAACGAAATTTTCAATAGTGGACAATATAGCACTAAATTCTTAGAGCAAAATGATATTATGAAAGAAGATTAAGAAGGAGGCATTCACATGGTTAAAGTATCCGAAGATACACATGCACATTTAGGCAGAGTAGAAATTTCTCCAGAAGTACTAATCTCAATTGCAAGTATTGCAACATCTGAAATAGATGGATTAACTGGACACTTTGCTGAAATCAAAAATGCTTCACCTGAAAAGTTGAATCGTAAAAATTTAACTAAAGGTATTAAACTTGAAACAAAAGAAGATGGAATTTATATAGATGTATTCTGTGAGTTTAAGTATGGTATCAACATCTCTCAAACAGCATTGAAAATTCAACAAACAATTTTCAATTCCCTCAGCAATATGACAACTATAGTTCCTAAACAAGTCAACGTTCATATTACGCATATTGAAGTTGAAAATAACAAGAAATAAGTAACAAAGGAGCACGCTCAATGAGTCGTAAAGAATCAAGAAGCCAAGCATTTCAAGCACTGTTTCAACTTGAAATGAAGAATACAGATTTATCTATAGATGAAGCCATTAATTTTATTAAAGATGATTACCCAGATTTAGAATTCGATTTTATTCATTGGTTAGTATCAGGCGTAAAAGATCATGAACCTGTACTCGATCAAAAAATCCAAGAGAATTTAAAAGATTGGAAAATCTCTCGTTTATTGAAATCAGACCGTATCATTTTAAGAATTGCAGCTTTTGAACTAGAGCATAGTGATACACCACCAAAAGTGGTTATTAACGAAGCTGTTGAACTTGCTAAGCAATTTAGTGACGAAGACCATTATCGTTTTATCAACGGTGTATTAAGTAATTTAAATCAATAGGATAGAGTGATAAGTATGTCCGATTATTTAAGCGTTACAGCCTTAACTAAATATATCAAATATAAATTCGACCAAGATCCGCATCTGCAATCGGTTTTATTAAAAGGTGAATTATCTAACTTTAAACGTCATAGTAGCGGTCACTTATATTTTAATTTAAAAGATAATAATAGCGTCGTAAACGCTATGATGTTTAAAGCACAAGCTAATAAACTAGATTTCACACCCAAAGAAGGTGATGAAGTTTTAATAGAAGCACGCGTGAGTGTTTACGAAAGACGTGGGAATTATCAAATTTATGTAAATAAAATGCATTTAGATGGAATTGGCAACTTATATCAACGTCTAGAAGAACTTAAAAAGGCCTTAACTAAGCAAGGTTTATTTGATATGAGCCACAAAAAGCCGATTCCTAAGTTCCCTAAAAAAATTGCAGTGCTTACCGCGAGTACAGGTGCAGCAATACGAGATATTCACTCTACAATAAACAGTCGATTTCCATTAGTAGAACAAATTCAAATTAGTACATTAGTTCAAGGCGAACAAGCTAAAAATGATATTGTAGAAAAATTACAATATGCTGATACTCTTGGTGCAGATGTCATCATTTTAGGACGTGGCGGAGGATCTATTGAGGATTTATGGAATTTCAATGAAGAAGATGTAGTACGAGCAATCTTTAATACACAAACTCCTGTTATCTCAGCAGTAGGTCACGAAACAGATTTCACATTAAGCGATTTTGTAGCTGATGTAAGGGCTGCTACACCAACTCAAGCTGCTGTCATTGCAACACCTGATCAAGTTGAGCTGACACAATACATCAAACAAATAGAGTTAAGTCTATCCAGACACATCGTCCAATTAATTAATAATAAGAAAAAACATTTAGAACATGTAGCTTCTTATTATAAATTTAAACAGCCATCGTTGTTGTATGATCAACAAATCCAACGACGAGATGAATTAGAAAAACAACTAAGTCTTGCGATGACTAATCATTTGACTTATTTACGACAACGTATTGATTTGCTAAACAGTCGCATAAACGTTAGAGATTTAAAACAACATACGCAACAAGCTATTTTAAACAAATCTCAACTTGATAAGGTATTAAACAAATCAATAAATAATATTTTGAGTAATGCTAAAACGATGTTGGCACAGCGATTAGAAAATTTAAATAATTTAAGTCCAACCAATACAATGTTGCGCGGTTACACGATTGTCAATAAAGATGAACAAGTTATTACAAGTACGCAATCATTAAAAACTAATGACCACATCAGTTTAACCATGAAAGATGGCGAAGTTGATGCAATAGTTAAGAAAGTTAGGTGCAATAAAGATGAGTAATGAGCAAAGTTTCGAAAATATGATGGAAGAGTTAGAAAACATCGTAAAAAAATTAGATAATGAAACAGTTTCTTTGGAAGAAGCATTAGACTTATATCAAAGAGGGATGAAGCTTTCAGCATCTTGTGATGAAACATTGAAAAATGCTGAAAAGAAAGTAAATGAACTCATGAAATCTAATGATGGAGAACAAGCTGAGACATCAGCTGAGAATGAAAATGAATAAAATGATTGAACTAATCAACCAACAATTACTAGAAACAATTCCTGATTCAGCTCTTGGCACTAATTTAGAAGAAAGTATGCGTTATTCTCTTGAAGCTGGAGGAAAACGTATACGACCAGTCCTATTATTAGAAACTTTAAAAATGCTGTCTAAAAACCATACTTACACTAAGGGTGTTCGTACCGCATTAGCGTTAGAAATGGTGCACACATACTCGCTCATACATGATGATTTGCCTGCTATGGATGATGACGATTATCGTAGAGGCAAATTAACAAATCATAAAGTATACGGTGAGTGGAAAGCATTATTAGCTGGGGATGCGTTATTAACAAAAGCTTTTAACTTAATAAGCACAGATAATGCAATTGATGCTGAAACTAAAGTAGCTTTAACATCCCAACTTTCTGATGCGAGTGGTCATTTAGGTATGATTGGCGGACAAACATTAGATATGGAAAGTGAAAATAAAAAAATATCTTTAGAGACTTTACAACAAATCCATCGTGAAAAAACCGGTGCTTTACTGTCTTTCGCAATCAATGCCGCAGCAACAATCGCAAAAGTTGATACTGAAGTATCCGAGATTCTTGATACGTATAGTGAACATTTAGGTTTAATTTTCCAAATTAAAGATGATTTACTCGATGTCTATGGAGATGCTGAAAAATTAGGTAAGCCTGTTGGCAGCGATGAGAAAAATCATAAAAGCACTTATGTGACTTTACTTGGTCTAGAAAAAACAGAACAACGACTTCAATATCACGTTGAGCAAGCGAACCAATGTTTGAAACAATTATCTGATAAACAATATGATACAACTGAGCTTGAAAGTCTGACACAGTTGTTCTATAAACGTGATCACTAAAATTATAAGCTGAGTCCTAATATTCAATTTAGACTTAGCTTATTTCTATTTATGAACTTTTATAAATATGCACTATTATTGGATATTAATAAGCGATATAAGAAGAAAATAAAAGCATTTTGTTTGAACATGTGATACTATGAATGTATAAATATTCGTAATTTGAGGTGTAAGAAAAGTGGCTAAAAAATCAGTAAGACACATAAAAATTAGAGAAATCATATCCACTGAGCAGGTTGAAACTCAAGATGAATTAGTAAAACGTTTAAATTCATTTGATCTGAATGTGACACAAGCAACGGTTTCACGAGATATTAAAGAATTACAGTTAATCAAAGTACCTGCACCGACAGGTCAATATATTTATAGTTTGCCAAATGATAGAAAATACCATCCGTTAGAGAAACTTGGACGTTATTTAATGGATTCCTTTGTAAATATTGAGGGTACAGGTAATTTATTAGTATTAAAAACACTTCCAGGTAATGCTCAATCAATCGGTGCTATCTTAGACCAAATCGATTGGGATGAAGTACTCGGCACTATTTGTGGTGATGATACTTGCTTACTCATTTGTCACGATGAGGATGCTGCAAATGCTATCAAAACACGTATTTTTAATTTGTTATAAGGAAGCGATAAGCCATGTTACAAACACTAACAATTAAACAGTTTGCTATCATTGATGAATTAGAAATTAACTTTGGAAACGGATTAACCGTATTAAGCGGTGAAACAGGTTCAGGGAAATCTATAATCATCGATGCTATTGGACAACTTATAGGCATGCGTGCATCTTCAGATTTTGTTCGTCATGGCGAAAAAAAAGCAACCATAGAAGGTATCTTTGATATTGATAATAATCCCGAAGTGATTAGAACCTTGAACGAATTAGAAGTTGATGCTGATGAAGATTTCTTAATCGTTAAAAGGGAGATCTTCAGTTCAGGTAAAAGTTTGTGCAAAGTAAATAACCAAACAGTAACATTGCATGATTTACGTTTAATTATGCAAGAATTACTTGATATCCATGGTCAACACGAGACACAATCACTGTTAAAACAAAAGTACCATCTTCAACTGATTGATTCATATTCAGATGGCAAATATGATGATATTTTAAAACAATATCAAAATACGTATCAAACTTTTAAAGATAAAACACGTGAACTCGATGAGTTGGAATCTGCTGATCAAGCTTTATTACAAAGGTTAGATCTAATGAAGTTCCAAGCTGATGAACTATCTGAAGCCAATTTACAAGAAGGCGAAGTTGAACAACTTGAAGCTGATATTAAACGCATTCAGAATTCTGAAAATTTAAGTTTGGCTTTAAATGCTGCACATGCAACTTTAACAGATGAACAAGCTATCCCGGATCGTTTATATGAATTGAGTCTGCAACTTGCGAACATTGATGAAATTATTCCTAAAAAGTTCACCGAACTTAAAGAGCAAGTCGACCAATTTTACTATACGTTAGAGGATGCTAAGCATGAGTTGTATGATGAATTATCAAATACAGAATTTGATGAACAGTATTTAAATGAACTAGAATCTCGTATGAATTTACTAAATAATCTTAAAAGAAAATACGGTAAAGATATTTCTAGTTTAATTCAGTATCAAGCTAAACTAGATGATGAGATTAACAAAATAGAAAATTATGAGCAAAGTACAGCAAACTTAAAAGAAGAGATTATTCAGTTACAAAAACAATTAAATAAAGAAGGTCAAATGCTTTCAAAAGAAAGAAGAAAAGTGGCGCGTGAACTAAGAGATCATATTGTAGAAGAAATTCAAAATTTACAAATGAAAGATGCCAATCTCGAAATCTCATTCAAACCTTTAGATGAACCGAATGCAGAGGGTATAGAAAAAATAGAAATATTAATCAGCCCTAACAAAGGGGAACCACTTAAAAGCTTGGCTAAAATTGCTTCGGGCGGAGAATTATCTCGTATCATGTTAGCTTTAAAAAGTATTTTTGTTAAATCTAGAGGTCAAACTGCTATACTATTTGATGAAGTTGATTCTGGTGTTTCTGGTATTGCAGCTCAAAAAATGGCTGAAAAAATGCGTGCAATTTCTGAATATATTCAAGTTATATGTATCTCACACTTACCACAAGTAGCATCTATGAGTGATCATCACTTACTAATCAGCAAAGCATCACAAGATGATAGAACAACAACACATGTTGAAGAATTAATTGGAGAAAATCGTATAGATGAAGTTGCACGAATGATTTCTGGTGCTAATGTGACGAAATTGACAAGAGAAAATGCTAAAGAAATGATAGAGCAAAATCATGCGCTGTAATCTATTTGAAATGAGGGGAGATTAACTATGGAATTCGAAACATTGATCTCTAATACTAAAGAGTTACAAGGTAACATTGGTGTTTTATTTGCGAATGACGAGAAAACAATAGCTGCGATTGTACAATTGCTTAAACAAACAAAATGCCATGTTACGCTCTACGGTACTAAAGATCCAACTGAATTAATACGTTCTTTTAATATAGAAGGGGACTTATTAAGTCGTATACACTTACGAACATTTCACGAGCGTGAGGATGTCTTTAAGAAGTGTGCAGATGATTTAAACTCAGAACAAACTCATGTTTTAATGAAGGGTAACTTACCATCATCAGAAATCTTATCTTTTGTACTAAAACATAAGTCATTTATGGATGAACGACGTTTCTTAAATCATGTATCATGTTTCGATATTCCTTCATATCACAAAATGTTAATCATTAGTGATGTTGCTTTAAATGTAAAGCCTAGCATAGATGATCGTATTCATATGATTGAAAATATTGAAAGCTTTGCGAAGAATATTGGTTATAAAAGTTTAAATGTGGGATTATTATCATCATTAGAGCATCCCACAACCAAAATTCCTTCATCAGTAGATGCTGCAGAAATTGCCGCACACTTTAAACAACATAATTTTTTAAAGGTTGAAGGACCATTCGCCTTTGATAACGCGATTGATAAAGAAAGTGCAATTGAAAAGGGTATTGAATCTGAAATCGCTGGTGATGTTGACGCGTTGATTGTTCCACATCTTGATGTCGGCAACACACTCTATAAATCATTAACTTATTTTGCAAATGCCCAAACGGCTAATTTAATTTTAGGATCGAAATTCCCGATTGTTTTAACGTCTCGAGCAGATTCTATACAAAACAAAGTTAATTCAGCTATTTTGGCACTGCATACATTAAAATAGACATATGAAAAATTCCATTGAAATCTAACTTTTTACTAAATAGGAACAGGATGAGTAAATTCATTTCTGTTCCTATTTTCATGAATAATAGTATCAATTCCTCAGAATATAGTACGATTTTTCTTAAAAGCAAAGATATTTCAAATAAATCCTTTTAACGATTTAATTTCAGGTTTTAAATATTTATTGCACCATGAAGAGATTTTTTTGATAGTTGTACTTTCTGTACTTGTAAACTTTTTCTTGCAGCTTATAACTTACTACTGCCATTTAGTAATCAAATATTTCCTGATATAGCAATAGGTTTATATGGTTCATTTTTAACTGCTGAAGCTATTGGTGAAATAATTGGCGCATAAATAATAAGAATATCAAAAAAGATCTACCAATTCAGAAATTGATGACTTTATTAGGAATTTCAGGAACCTCATTAAGTGTTTGCCCAATTGTATACTTATTACTACATAACTATTTTGTGATTCTACTCATACCATTAATTTTCAATTTATTTTTAACAATGTTTAACATACAAATTTTTTCATATACTCAAAGAAATATTGAAGACATATATTTAGGAAGAGTTTTTGGGATTATATTTTCAGTTGCAATACTATTTATGCCGTTAGGAACTTGGGTGTTTTCTTCTATAATGAAACCTACTAATCTATTCAATTTCTCAATTGTTGGAATAGCCATAGTTATGTTATCCATCATTTTCAGACTCATATTAGGTTTTCGTCATAACTAATCTTTTGTATCAAAATTAAATCATGACATACAAATCTATTATGTGATATTCAGGTTTCTATAACGTTTAAGGCTAATGAATTAAAAGTACGATTTTCATTTGTCAGTGAAAGTCGTATTTTTATTTTGTTTTTAGAGATTTAAACTGCAAAATAACTATTTGAGGGTAACAAGTCATTACTTTTATAGGGGATTACTTTTAATTGAATACTAGATTAAGGTAAAATATAAAGGGTAGTTTTGAGAAAACATGAATACTGCATCATGAATGCAATATAAAGCAGGTGAAATATATGACCAATATTTTAGTCATAAATTTAGGTAGTACCTCTTCAAAAATAGGCTTTTATCAAGATGAAAATTGTGTTTCAATGGAAACGATTCATCATGATTTGAACATCTCACAAAAGCCTTTACTTGATCAAGAATCATATCGAATTGATTCCATAAAATCATTTATAAAAGAAAAGACTCCAGGGATGCAAAGTATCGATGCGATAGCTTGTAGAGGCGGTCTACTTAAACCCATAGCTGGCGGTACATATACAGTGAATTCTAAAATGTATGAAGACTTAAGATCTTTCAAATATGGTGTACATGCTTCCAATTTAAGTGGGATTATAGGGTATAAATTAGGAGAAATACTAAATATACCTGTATTTATTGTTGATCCTGTAGTTGTTGATGAATTAATTGATATCGCAAGGATAACAGGTATAAAGGATATTAAGCGTAGAAGTGTTTTTCATGCTTTAAATCAAAAGGCAGTTGCACGTCAATATGCAAAGTCCATTCAAAAGCCTTATAACAAAGTCAATGTTATTGTGGTTCATATGGGTGGAGGTATTACAGTAGGTGCGCATTTACAAGGTAAAGTTGTGGATGTGAATGAAGGCTTATACGGCGAAGGTCCAATGAGTCCGGAACGTGCTGGCACAATTCCGAATGATATGCTTTATCAATTTGGAGTTGAGCGTGGGTATTCACCTGAAGCACTTCAACACTTTATTAGCAAGAAAGCAGGACTCGTTAATTTATGTTCTACTAATAACATGAAACAGTTAGTGAATGAATATAGCGTAAATAAAACAACTCATTTAATTTTAGATGCAATGATTTATCAAATTGCGAAGACAATTGGCGAAAGGGCTGTTATTTTTAAAGGCGATATCGATCAAATTCTTTTAACAGGCGGAATTGCACACAGTCAACTCATCACGGATAAAATTCAAGAATATGTAGAATGGATTGCTCCTGTTAGTGTATATCCAGGCGAGTTAGAGATGGAAGCTCTTGCAAATCAAGTTTATGAAGCAGTTAATTTACGCGAAGAAGTAAAAATATATAGTTAGGAGATCAATCATGGCAGAAGAACAATATGATTTAGTTATTCTAGGTGGTGGCACTGCAGGTTATGTCGCAGGCATCCGCGCATCTCAATTGGGCAAAAAAGTCGCGATTGTTGAAAATCAATTACTCGGCGGTACATGTCTGCATAAAGGATGTATTCCGACTAAAGCCTTGTTAAAGTCAGCTGAAGTATTACATACAGTTAAACATGCTGCGGCATATGGTATTGAAACAGAACAATTTAATTTGAATTATAATAAAGTATATGAACGAAAAAATGATATTGTTAAACAAATGTATACTGGCGTTAAGCACTTAATGCAGCACAACCATATCGATATCTACAACGGCACTGGACGTATCCTGGGTTCATCAATTTTTTCACCTCAACCAGGTACAATATCTGTTGAATACGAAGATGGTACATCTGAACTTATTCCGAATGATTATGTGCTGATCGCGACAGGTTCTAGACCAGCGGAATTACCTTTCTTATCATTTGATCACCAAGTTGTACTTTCAAGCAATGACATTTTAAAAATGACAGAGCTTCCTCAGTCCATTGCTATTATTGGCGGCGGTGTTATTGGTATGGAATTTGCTTCATTATTAAATGATTTTGGTGTTGATGTAACAGTTATAGAAGCAGGTGAACGCATTTTACCTAGTGAAAATAAATCAGTTACACAAACATTAAAAAAACACCTGAATGATAGAGGTGTGCAGATTCGTGAAAATGTTCAATTATCTGAAGACCAAATTCAAATTAGTGATGATTCAGCTGAAATCAAACTAGAAAATGAAACACTGCAAGTAGATAAAATTTTATTAGCAGTAGGTCGCAAACCAAATACAGAGGATATCGGCTTAAACAATACAAAAATTAATTTAGACGAAAAAGGTTTTATTGAAGTTAATAACAAACAACAAACCCAAGAACAACATATTTATGCAGCTGGAGACTGCATCGGTAAATTACAACTTGCACACGCTGGTTCTAAAGAAGGGACAACTGCAGTAGAAGCAATGTTTGAAGACTCAGTAATTCCAGTTGATTATAATGCAATTCCAAAATGTGTTTATACTTATCCTGAAATCGCATCAATCGGCATGGATGTAGAACAAGCTAAAGCCGCAGATTATAAAAAAGCACGTAGTTTTAAAGTTCCTTTTAAAGCTATTGGTAAAGCTGTGATTGAAGATGCTAATCAACAAGATGGTTTTTGTGAAGTAGTAGTAGACCAAGAAACAGATTCTGTATTAGGATTAAGTATGATAGGTCCACATGTAACAGAACTAATCAACGAAGTTGCTTTACTACAATTTATGAATGGATCTACGCTTGAATTAGGACTAACAACACATGCACATCCTTCACTTTCAGAAGTTCTAATGGAAGCTGGACTTAAAGCAGCAAAACGCTCTGTTCATGCGTAATATGAGGAGGAAATAGAAAATGATGGATTATAAATCTGCCGGTCTGACCGAAAATGATTTAAAAGAAATGTATAAATGGATGGATCTTGGCCGCAAATTAGATGAAAGAATGTGGCTCTTAAACCGTGCAGGCAAAATTCCTTTCGTAATTAGTTGCCAAGGTCAAGAAGCAGCACAAATCGGTATGGCGTTTGCGATGGAAAAAGGAGATGTTTCAGCACCTTATTATCGTGATTTAGCATTAATCACATATCTCGGTATTACACCTGCTGAAACAATGATGTCAGCTTTTGGTAAAAAAGGAGATATCAACTCTGGAGGTAAACAAATGCCTTCACATTACAGTAAAAAATCTGTCGATATTTTATCACAAAGTTCACCAGTAGGCACGCAAGTATTACAAGGTGTAGGTGCAGCTTTAGCATTAAAAATGGATCGCAAACCTAATATTGCTATGGCAACACTAGGTGAAGGAACATCTAACCAAGGCGATTTCCATGAGGGACTAAACTTTGCTGGGGTTCAAAAATTACCATTTATTTGTGTGATTGAAAACAATGAATATGCAATCTCAGTCCCATCACACTTACAATATGCTGCTGAAAAACTTTCTGATCGTGCGCTTGGATATGGTATCCACGGAGAAAGAGTAGATGGAAATGACCCAATTGCAATGTATAAAGCTATGCATGAAGCACGCGAAAGAGCATTAAGTGGCGAGGGTTCTACTTTATTAGAAGCAATGTGTACTAGAATGACTGCACATTCTTCTGATGATGATGACCAATATCGTAGTCCTGAAATTAGAGAAGGCTTAAAATCTCAAGATTGCAATATTAAATTTAAAGCACATCTGATGGATTTAGGCATTGCGGATCAAGCTTGGTTCGACGAAATTGAAAAAGAAAATAAATCAATCGTCAACAAAGCAACAAAAGAAGCAGAAGCTTCTCCTTATCCAGATCCAAGTGAAACATATACATTTGTTTACGAAGAAGGAGGGCTTGAATAATGGCTAAACTCACTTATTTAGCAGCTATCAAACAAGCAATTTATCAGGCTATGGAAAAAGACCCTGATGTATTTGTATTAGGAGAAGACGTCGGTAAAAAAGGTGGCGTATTTGGTGTTACTCAAGGCTTACAAGAAAAATTCGGAATTGAACGTGTCATCGATACACCATTAGCCGAATCAAATATCGTTGGTACAGCTATCGGAGCATCTATGTTAGGTAAGCGCCCAATTGCTGAAATTCAATTTGCTGAATATATTTTACCAGCGACTAACCAAATTATGAGTGAAGCTGCAAAAATACGTTACCGTTCAAATAATGATTGGAGTTCACCAATCACTATTCGTGCACCTTTTGGTGGAGGTATACATGGCGCTTTATATCATTCTCAAAGTATAGAAAGTGTTTTTGCATCTACACCTGGATTAACAATCGTTATTCCATCTACACCATATGATGCGAAAGGTCTGCTATTAGCTTCAGTTGAATCGAATGATCCTGTACTTTATTTCGAACATAAAAAAGCGTATCGGTTACTTAAAGAGGAAGTACCTGAAGAATATTATACAGTCCCACTAGGTAAAGCGGATGTAAAACGTGAAGGCAATGATATTACAGTCTTTACTAATGGTTTATGTGTTAATTACAGCTTACAAGCTGCAGATGTTTTAGCAGAAGAAGGTATAGATGTAGAAGTTGTCGACTTACGTACAGTTTATCCATTAGACAAAGAAACGATTATTGAACGTGCAAAACGTACAGGTAAGATTTTACTTGTAACTGAAGATAATTTGGAAGGCAGCATTATGTCAGAAGTATCAGCAATCATCGCTGAAAATTGCTTGTTTGATTTAGATGCTCCAATCATGCGTCTTGCTGGTCCAGACGTGCCATCTATGCCATTCTCGCCACCATTAGAGGATGAATTCATGATGAATCCAGATAAAATCAAAGCAAAAATGTTAGAACTTGCGCGTTTCTAAATTATAGGAGGCTTATCAAATGGAAATCAAAATGCCGAAACTCGGAGAAAGTGTACATGAAGGTACAATTGAACAATGGTTAGTAGAAGTCGGCGATACTATTGAAGAATACGAGCCTATTTGTGAGGTTATTACAGATAAAGTAACAGCGGAAGTACCGTCTACTGAAGCTGGTACAATTACCAAAATCCTAGTTGAAGCTGGGGAAACTATTAGTGTCGGGACACCAATTTGTGAAATTGAAGCTGAAGGTTCATCAGATGAGAGTTCAGAATCTGATTCAAAACTAGAATCAACAGCAACTACAGAAAAATCCGAAAATGAAAATACATCAACAGAATCCCAATCTGAATCTAAACAAAATTTTAAGAGCGCTACCTCTGATAAACCACTAAATAATGGTAGATATTCACCTGTTGTATTTAAACTAGCTTCTGAACATCAAATTGATTTATCACAAGTTAAAGGGACAGGCTTTGAAGGTCGTGTGACAAAAAAAGATATTGAATATGTAATTGCTCACCCAGAAGCTGTCTCAACTCAAGCTGGGTCAACACCAATTCAAAATAAACCTGCTGAAAAAGAAAATATCCAACCTTCTGCATCTACAGAACAATCAACTGTTCCAGCTGATTCTGTTCCTGTGAATGGTGTGCGTAAAGCGATTGCTAAACATATGGTTCAAAGTGTTTCAGAAATTCCTCATGCATGGATGATGGTAGAAGCTGATGCAACAAACTTAGTGAAAACTAGAAATCATCATAAAAAGCAATTTAAGGCAAAAGAAGGTTATAATTTAACATTCTTCGCATTCTTTGTTAAAGCAGTTGCAGAAGCATTAAAAGAGTTTCCAATGTTAAACAGTAGTTGGCAAGGCTCTGAAATTAAAGTTCATAAGGATATCAATATCTCAATTGCAGTAGCTGTAGAGGATAAATTATATACACCAGTCATCCACAATGCAGATGAAAAATCAATTAAGGGAATTGCACGCGAAGTTAATGAATTAGCTCAAAAAGCACGTCAAAATAAATTAACACAAGCTGATTTACAGGGTGGAACTTTTACTGTAAATAATACTGGAACATTCGGTTCTGTCTCTTCGATGGGCATTATTAACCACCCACAAGCTGCGATTTTACAAGTAGAATCCATTATAAAAAAAACAGTTGTGATTGATGATATGATTGCAATTCGTAATATGGTGAACTTATGTATTTCGATTGATCATCGTATTTTAGATGGCTTACAAGCTGGTCGTTTCATGAACACAATCAAAAATAGAGTAGAACAATTTACAATCGAACATACGCATATTTATTAAACTGTTCTTAATGTTAAAGTTAATCCTGTTGAAGATTACTAAATTAATTAGTAGAATAAAATAGAACGTTATTAAGAACTGAAAGGTGATTTCGATATGGATTTAAATTTCGATTTATATATGAACGATGTTGTAGAACAAGCACGTAACGAGATAGAAAAAGCAGGTTATGAACAACTTACAACGCCTGAAGAAGTAGATGCTGTATTAAAACAAGACGGTACTACACTTGTTATGGTTAACTCAGTTTGCGGTTGTGCTGGAGGTATTGCACGTCCAGCTGCTGAACATTCATTACATTATGATAAACTACCTGATCGCTTAGTTTCAGTCTTTGCAGGACAAGATAAAGAAGCGACACAACAAGCGAGAGATTATTTTGAAGGTTATGCTCCTTCAAGTCCATCATTTGCGTTAGTTAAAGATGGTAAAATTGCTGAAATGATTGAACGTCATCAAATAGAAGGCCATGACATTATGGATGTTATTACACAGCTTCAAAATTTATTCGAAAAATATTGTGAAGAACGATAAGAGGTAAAGCAGATGATGCGTTTTAATCCCTATAAAATAGGATTTAGAACGATAAAGACTGCTGTAGGAATGGCACTTGGAATAATTATTGCCAAATTAATTGGTTTAGATAATTTTTCTTCAAGTGCCATTTTAGTTGTTTTATGTATTAAACATACAAAAGTACATTCCCTACAAGCAATTGTTTCTCGTTTTGTATCCTGTATTCTTATATTGATATTAGGATCTATCGTTTTTAGTTTGCTTGGTCAAAATGCAATTGTATTAGGTTTAATCGTCTTATTCTTTATACCTTTAACAGTAGTATTAGGGGTACAAGAAGGTATTATTACAAGTTGCGTTATATTGCTACATGTTTTTAATGCTAAAGTTATTGATTTACATTTATTTATCAATGAAGTTTTACTGTTAATCGTTGGCTTAGGTATCGCTTTTATTATGAACTTAATTATGCCAAGTCTAGATAAACAATTAAAAGAATATAAACATAAAATAGAGAAACAGTTTACTGAGACTTTCAATGCATTCAGTAAATCATGTTTTGATTTAGATTATCCAGTAGATGTGCCACTCAAAAACATTGAACTCGAAATCCAAAAAGCGAAATCTTATGCGTTCAGAGACGTAAAAAATCACTTTGTTCGTAACGAAAACTCTTATTATCATTATTTTGATATGAGAGAAGAACAATTGGAAATAATAGAGCGTATTGAACACCTACTGAAGAATATAAAATCAGAAGATAAAATGATGCACCGTTTAGGTAATTTGTTTGCTGAAATAGCTAAGAACGTTAATAGTAATGATTATACTGCGATGCGTCTGTATTCACTTTATGATTTACATATTGATCTTTATGATCAATCTCTGCCTCAGTCGAAAGAAGCCTTAATCAATCGTGCAAACGAAATACAAATTGTTAGTGAACTAGAACGTTATTTACAAATTAAATCTCATTTTGGATCGTTAAAATTATACGATGAAATATAAAAAAACGAGGGTGATCTTTTTTACAGATCATCCTCATTTTTTATTACTGCATCAATGGTGCTAAACTTGATAATATCAGTGCAACGATTACTGCTACCAACATAACGATGATAACAACTTTTGAGACTTTGCCTTTAAACACGTTATTCTCCTCCAGATAAACTTTCTTCTTAATTATAAATATAGTACTTTATTTTAAATCAATATGGTTATGTTTTCAACTTGACGCTTACAAATTATTATATCATGATTTTAACCTATTTTTTAGAACATATATGTTTTACAAAGCAGATAAATCGTATACACTAAACATAGTATAGGAAGGGGTTAGAACATGATTAACGAACAACGTTTACTAGAAACATTTTTAGAATTGGTACAAATCGACTCAGAAACAGGTCATGAAGAAATCATTCAACCAATTCTCAAAGAAAAATTTGAAAGTTTAGGTTTAACAGTAAAAGAAGATAATGCAGGTAAACAGCCCGACTTAGGTGCAAACAACTTAATCTGTACACTTGCGGCAACAGAAAATCACAATAAAACCCAAAAATTTTATTTTACAAGTCATATGGATACAGTTGCACCTGGTATTGGCATTAAACCTATCATCAAAGATGATGGATATATCTATTCAGATGGTACAACTGTACTAGGCGCAGATGACAAAGCAGGGATTGCTGCTTTACTTGAATTAATTCAAGTATTAAAAGAAAATCAAATCCCACATGGCCAAATTCAATTTGTTATCACAGTAGGTGAAGAGTCTGGTTTACTAGGTGCTAAGGCGCTTAATCCTGAATTATTAGATGCACAATTTGGATACGCAGTAGATGCCAGTGCACCAATTGGAACAACTGTATTGGGCGCACCTACACAGATGAAACTTAGTGCAGTAATTCATGGTAAAAAAGCACATGCCAGCACACCGGATAAAGGTGTAAGTGCTATTAATATTGCGGCGAAAGCAGTCAGTAAAATGAAGTTAGGTAAAATCGATGATGAAACAACTGCCAATATCGGTAGTTTTACTGGCGGTTCAGCAACGAATATAGTCGCTGACGAAGTCACATTACATGCAGAAGCCAGATCACATGACAATAACAAAATCGAAGCCCAAATCAACCATATGAAACAAGTATTTGAGGAAACTGCCGAAGCTTATGGTTGCAGTGCTGATGTATTTACAAGTAAAAGTTATCAAGGTTTTAAAGTAGCTGAAGATGCTAAAGTGACACAATATGCAGTAAAAAGTGCACAAAGTTTAGGATTAAGTGGAAATACAGTGGTTGCCGGAGGCGGCTCTGATGGAAATATTATCAACGCATTAGGTATTCCAACTGTGATTATTGGTATCGGATATCAAAATATCCATACAACTGAAGAAAGAATGGAAATTCAATCTTTAAATTTATTAGCTGAACAACTACTTAAAATTGTAGAATTAACTAGCGATTGATTTTAAGCTTGAATAAGTGAGCAGGAACGCTAATTGTGATACAATAAAATAGAAAATTTTATCAAAGAGAGGTAAGTAATATGACGCAACAAATTGGTGTAGTCGGTTTAGCCGTAATGGGTAAAAACCTAGCTTGGAATATTGAATCTCGTGGCTATACAGTCTCAGTTTATAACCGCTCAAAAGAAAAAACTGACACAATGGTCGAAGAATCAAAAGGCAAAAATATTCACCCAACTTATTCTTTAGAAGAATTTGTGAATTCACTTGAACGTCCACGTAAAATTCTTTTAATGGTTAAAGCAGGTCCGGCAACGGATGCGACAATCGAAGGTTTATTACCATTATTAGATGATGGTGATATTTTAATCGATGGTGGTAATACAAACTATCAAGATACGATTCGTCGTAACAAAGCATTAGCAGAAAGCGGCATTAACTTTATTGGTACAGGTGTATCAGGAGGAGAAGTAGGTGCATTGACTGGTCCTTCAATCATGCCTGGTGGTCAAAAAGAAGCATATGACAAAGTTGCTGATATCTTAGAAGCAATTTCTGCTAAAGCTGACGATGGTGCGCCTTGTGTAACATACATTGGTCCAGACGGTGCAGGACATTACGTTAAAATGGTACACAATGGTATCGAATATGCTGACATGCAATTAATCGCTGAAAGTTATGCATTAATGAAAGATGCATTGCATATGTCACATACTGAAATCGCAAATACATTCAAAGAATGGAATGCAGGCGAACTTGAAAGTTACTTAATTGAAATTACTGGTGAAATCTTCAACAAACTTGATGAAGACGGTTCCCCATTAGTTGAAAAAGTAATGGATAAAGCAGGTCAAAAAGGTACTGGTAAATGGACTTCTATTAATGCATTAGAACTAGGTGTACCATTAACAATTATTACTGAATCTGTATTCGCACGCTTTATCTCATCAATGAAAGATGAGCGCGTCGCTGCTTCTAAAGAATTAACTGGCCCATCACCAAAATTTGAAGGTAATAAAGATGAGTTCTTAGAAAAAATCCGTAAGGCGCTTTATATGAGTAAAATCTGTTCATATGCACAAGGTTTTGCGCAAATGCGTAAAGCAAGTGAAGAAAACGAATGGAACTTACAACTTGGCGATTTAGCTATGATTTGGAGAGCAGGTTGTATTATTCGTGCACAATTCTTACAAAAAATTAAAGAGGCATATGATAATAATCCAGAATTACAAAACTTATTATTAGATCCTTATTTCAAAGATATCGTAACAAATTATCAATCAGCATTACGTGATGTTGTTGCTGAAAGTGTTGCAAATGGTGTTCCTACACCTGGATTTGCTGCGAGCATTAATTACTTTGACAGCTATCGTTCAGAAAACTTACCAGCAAACTTAATTCAAGCACAACGTGACTACTTCGGTGCGCACACTTATCAACGTAAAGACCAAGAAGGTACATTCCATACACATTGGGCTGAAGAAAAATAATTTTATAAATCTATAAAAAGCACACTATCAGATTATCATTTCTGATAGTGTGCTTTTCACTTTAATTATTCATCTAAATCAACAGGCAACCATAATTGAATTTTTGTAAAAGGATTGTCGAAAGAAATATCAAATGGATAAACCTCTACATACAAAGCTTCAGTTTCATAAGGCAACGTCAGCTGCAATCTTGTTTCAATATAGTGCCATGCTTCATTGACCGCAAAATCAATCTCACCTTGTAAATTAAACTTAGCATATTGTCTAGAGGGTAAAAATCGACTTTCTAAATGAGCGGGGTACCGTTCGCTTGGTACACCTATAAACAATTCAACACCATTTTCCAGTGGGCACTTTACAACAAATAGTTCATGAGGACTTACATCGTTATAACGTTCAAGTTCTTTAATTTTACCATCTACTAATAAATCCTCTAAAAAATCAGCAACAAGAAATGGATTGCTTAAGTCCTCTGTATTCACAAATTTAGCATAACCGACTAATGCGTGATCCTCAGATTTTTCCAATCTATACGTATAAGGTGGACGATCCGTTGTTGCTATTCTTAAATATAATCTTTCTTGCATTTTCAACTCATCTTGCTTCAGCTTTGCTTGAATAGGGGAAATGCCATGATAATCACTAAATGCATTAGCAAAATCATTTGTATCTTCATAATGATACTTTTTAGCGATATCTACTAAACGAAAAGCCCCTACAATCACATCTTCAGCTGCTTTCGTTAATTTTCTAGCTTCTGCATACTCACTAGGAGATAAGCCGACAACCATTTTAAAAGACTGATCTAGATGCATGGGAGAAAGGCCAACGTAATCGCTTAAATCTTGCAAATGAAAAGGCTCATAAACACGGTCCTCAATATAAACAATGGCCTGTTGTATTTGCTTGATAACGTCCAAACTGCTCACTCCTAAAATAACTATTGTCCTATATTATACCGTATTCTTCTATGACTTTCCTACAAAAAGACGTTAAAAAAACAAGACAGTATCAATGTTGTGACACTGTCTTGTCTTCATAAATTTAAACTGATATTAATGTATATCGTCCCACCAGTGGAATCCATCACGACTTAATAACAATTCACTTGTTAATGGACCGTTAGTACCTGATTTATAGTTAGGGAAGTCAGGTTCAACTTGATCCCATTCTTCTTGAATTGCATCAACATATTTCCAAGTTGATTTTAATTCTTCCCAGTGTGTAAAGTTTGTTGCATCACCTTTTAAGCAGTCGAACAATAAGTTCTCATAGGCGTCAACGGTATTCATTTTATCTTGTGCACTCATTGAGTATGATAGTTGAACTGGTTCAGTTTCAATACCTTGTACGTTCTTCTTCGCATTTAAATGAATAGAAACACCTTCATTAGGTTGGATGTTAATAACCAATAAGTTGGAATCTAAATGCTTATCTTTTTCGTAATATAAATTCATAGGTACTTCTTTAAATTCAACCACGACTTGAATAGATTTACGTTTCATTCGTTTACCAGTACGGATGTAGAATGGTACACCAGCCCAACGGAAGTTATCAATCATGACTTTACCTGAAACAAAAGTAGGTGTGATTGAGTCTTCGCTGACACGATCTTCTTCACGATAGCTTTTAACATACTTGCCATCAATTTCACCAGCATCATATTGACCACGTACAAAGTTTGTACGAACCGCTTCAGAATCCAATGGTTGCAACGACTTTAACACTTTTACTTTCTCCGCACGGATATCTGCACTATTTAAACTGATCGGCGGTTCCATCGCTAACAACGCTACCATTTGAAGCATATGGTTTTGGAACATATCTTTCAATGCACCGCTAGATTCATAATACCCTCCACGGTCTTCAACACCTAAAATCTCAGATGAAGTCACTTGAATATTTGAAATGTATTTATTGTTCCATAAAGGTTCAAACATCGCATTCGCAAATCGTAACACTTCGATGTTTTGTACCATGTCCTTACCAAGATAATGGTCAATACGGTAAATTTCATTTTCTTTAAATGATTTTCTAATTTGTTTGTTTAATTTTTCAGCTGAAGCCAAATCACTGCCGAATGGTTTTTCAATTACAAGGCGTTTGAATCCTCTTGTCTTAGTTAAACCAGATGATTTTAAGTAATCCGTAACTAAACCAAAGAAATTAGGGGCCATAGCTAAGTAGAATAGACGATTTCCTTGTAAGCCGAATTCTGAATCGAGTTGATTACTAAACTGCAATAAATCATCATAGCTTTGTTCTTCGCTGACATCATGTTTGAAGTAAAATACATGTTCCATAAATTGATCAAGGTGTTTTGTATCTTTTACATGAGCTTGAATAGATGACTTAACTTGGTTGCGAAAATGCTCATTCGAATAGTCACGACGGCCAATACCAATGATTGCAACATGTTCATCTAAATTATCTTGTTGGTATAAATGGAATAGTGAAGGGAACAGCTTTCGATGACTTAAATCACCAGTTGCTCCAAAAATTGTAATCAAACATGGTATATGCTTTCTTTTATTACTCAAGATTCAAAACCTCAATTCTATATTAGATATGCTATTATTATAAACTATGAAGAATTAATGTAACACATTTATGCTTAAATTTCTTCGTGTTTGTCATTTTAGATATGGTACACTAACGTGTAGAGAGGAGCGTTATAATGGAAATTACATTTTTAGGTACTGGAGCGGCGTTGCCAACCAAAGAACGCAATACACAAGCAATAGCGCTCAACTTAGAACCCTATTCAAATTCAATATGGCTATTCGATGTAGGAGAAGGAACGCAACATCAAATCTTGCATCATTCGATTAAACTCGGAAAAGTAGACCATATTTTCATCACCCATATGCATGGTGATCATATATTCGGCTTACCTGGCTTATTAACAAGCCGCTCTTTCCAAGGCGGGGAAGATAAACCCTTAACAATCATTGGGCCAAGAGGTATTAAAAGCTATGTTGAAATGACATTACAAGCCTCATTATCTAAATTAAATTATCCAATTACATTTATAGAAATTGATGAACAATTACATTACCATCACGAAGGTTTTACAATCAGTGCATATGCTTTGAATCATGGTGTACCATCATTCGGCTATCGTATTGAAGCACCAACCACACCTGGTAAAATAGATGTCGCTGCATTAAAAGCTATCGGTATGGAACCAGGACCAAAATACCAAGAAGTCAAAGAACAAAATACTTTTGTATTCAACAATCAAACTTATGACTCATCACAATTTAAAGGTTCAGATAAAATAGGTCCTAAAATCGCAATATTCGGCGATACCATGCCTTGTAAAAATGAATATTTACTTTCTGAAGATGTTGACGTGATTGTTCATGAAGCTACATATATTGATGGTGATAGAACATTAGCGGATAGTCATCATCATAGCCATATTTCAGATGTATTAAAACTATTAGAAGATTCTCATGCGAAACAAGCATTGTTGAATCATATTAGTAACCGTTATAACCTGAGTGATATCGATGTGTTGTATGCTGAATTACAAGAGCATTATCCACATTTAAAATTTAAATTCGTAAGAGACTTTGATGCGTTTGAAATATAAATTCGTAAGAGACTTTGATGCGTTTGAAATATAAAAATGCTGAGGCAGATAATTTAACTGTCTCAGCATTTCTTTTATCAATTTTAACTTATTCGTCGTTCGATAACTCTTTACTTCTTTTTACTGCCGCATTGAAGCAATCTTCGAAAATACTTTCAATATCGTGTTGAGCTAAAGCATCTAAGCCTGCTTGCGTCGTTCCACCTTTAGAAGTCACGTTTTGTCTTAATTGTTCCATACTTAAATCAGAACGCTCAATCATTTTTCCAGTTCCGATTATCAAGTTACGTATAGATTCTTCAACTTCTTCTTTATCTAAACCAAGTCTGACACCCGCTTCTACATATTGTTCAAACACATGATACAAGAAAGCAGGGCCGCTGCCAGTAATCGCAGTGACTTGATGCAACGCATCTTCTTGAACTTCAATTTCTGAACCAAACGCATGGACAATATCAATAACTTGTTTTCTATCTTCTTGCTTATAGTTTTCTGAGAAGCTGATACCTGTGACTGAATGACCGACTTGTGCGTTCGTATTAGGCATAATACGTGCAATTGGGTTATCATGGTCAAGTTGTTTTCTGATATACTGTATCGAGATACCAGCCATGATGGAAATAAATCTATTTTTATCTGTAATATATGGACGGATTCTATCAGCTAATGCTTCAAAATCATAGGGTTTCGTTCCTAAAAAGACAAAGTCAGCATCTGCTAATAATGCGGCGTCATCATAACTATAATTAACGCCTAATTCGTCAGCATAGCCTTTTAAGACCGCTTCATTAGAACGGTTTGTAATATAAATATCATTAGGATCGATTACTTCAGATGCAATTATTCCTGCAAAAATAGCATGAGCCATGTTGCCTGAACCATAGAATACAATTTTCATATTTTGAATAGCACTCCCTATATTTTGATAATTGATACACTTATCATAGCAATATCAATCATTTTGCACAACAATGTTAATTTGAGGCTATAATTTCAACGGATATACAACTCATACAGAGCGGAGGATTATAATGCAACAGATAATAGGAAAGCATTTTATCGTAACAGGAGGCACGAGTGGACTTGGCTATGCACTTACGCAACAACTTTTAGCCAAAGGTGCTCATGTAACTTTACTAGTAAGAAACATAGAAAAATTTAATGAAACACATTTTCCAGTCAATCAACACTTATTAGATTCAAAGTATTGTGATTTAAATGATGCAACAGATATTCATCAACTCACATTTTCAAAACCAATCGATGGATTTATACATAGTGCAGGGTTGGGATATTTTAAACCTATACTGCAACATAGTGAACAGGAAATGATAGAAACGTATACCATTAATGTCCTTCATTTCAACTTATTATTATCTCAACTTGCACCTTATTTTACACAACATCCTTTTATAGTCGGTGTCAGTAGTTTAGCAGCTTTTTCTATCCAAACAGCAAGTGGTCACTACGCAGCAAGTAAAGCAGGATTTAATCAAGTATTAAACACATTAAGATTGGAACAGCCAGATTATCAAGTGACAGTAGTAAATGCAGGACCGATACGTACACCATTTCATGCTAAAGCAGATCCTACACTAAATTATGCTGCACAAGTTGATAAGTTTATGTTAGATCCTAATGTACTAGCGAGAGATATCATTTCTGCGATGTTAAAAGGAAAGGCTGAAGTTAATCGCCCTAAATGGTTGCACAAACTTTTGAAAATCTATCAATTATCACCAAGAACACTTGAAAGGTTGGCACCGCAATTATTTAATAATAAAAACTCATAATAAAAAGACTTGTCATATCCGTCCAAAATAGTTCTCAGTAACAACGTGACGTTATTTTGAGGAGATGACAAGTCTTATTCATTTATATTCCTATTTATGATTTAGTGGTTTAGTTGAGATGATTTGTATAATGTAAATCTTTTACGCGTTCTTTTGCGGCATGTAAACGTGTTAAATCCACATGTGTTTGATAATTCTTCACGTTTTCTTCTAGTTGTTCAACACTACTAGCACCTGCCACAATTGAACCTAAAACGTCTTGTGTTAATAAGTAATTGAAAGTGAGTGCTGATAAATTATTTTCAATTTCTTTAAGCGATGCGACTGTACTGCCAAGTTCTTGATAACTATAATCAAAAATACCATCCGCAAATTTTTGGTCTAACGCTGTATTGCTTTCAGCTGTCAGTAATCCTTTAAATAATGGTCCACGCGCGAGCATTTTAACACCTTTTTGATGTGCTTGTTGAATTAAATCTTCAGGACGATTATCAATCAAATTATACTGTGCCATCCAAGTGTCAATTTGACTGTGCTCTAAATAATATTTAATAACATTAGGGCGAATAGAAGAGATACCATAGGCACGAATTAATCCTTCTTGTTTTAATTCGTCAAAAGCACTGATTGTTTCATCAAGCGGATCTTCAATTGTTCCGCCATGTAATTGATATAAATCTATTTGATCGACACCTAAGTTTTTTAATGATTGTTTGACACTTTCTTTGATGTGTTTCTTAGAAGGATCCCAAAATGTCGTACCATCTGGTTGAAGGTGGTTACCGACTTTGGTTCCGATAACGATATCTTCTGAGTTTTGATACGGTTTCAAAATTTCTCCTACTAACTTTTCATTGATGCCTTTGTCATACATGTCTGCTGTATCAAAATATGTTATTCCTAATTCAATGGCACGTTCGATAATGGCTTGTGCATGTTTCTTTTCTGTACCAAGACTCATACACCCTAAACCTAATTCAGAAATCTCTAAACCGCTATTCAAAACATTCTTTTGCATGTTGTGACTCCTTTCGATACACTTTAATTGTCTAACACTGCTAGTTTATCAGTATTTCAATATAGTTAAAAGGAACGTGATTCAAATGGATTTAACAGAGAAAACATTAAATAAACAAACTATCTACAAAGGTAAAATTATTGAAGTAGATGTAGATGAAGTACAATTACCAAATGGCAAGACTTCAAAACGTGAAATTGTTAATCACACAGGTGCAGTTGCAGTATGTGCATTAACTAACGAAAACAAAGTAGTTTTCGTTAAACAATATCGTAAACCGATTGAACAAGTATTGTTAGAAATCCCAGCAGGCAAGTTAGAAAAAGGGGAAGAACCAAAATCAGCAGCTTTACGAGAATTAGAGGAAGAAACAGGTTATAAAGCGAATAGTTTAGAATTAATTGCTGATATTTATACCTCTCCTGGATTCGCAAATGAGAAAATCGCTATTTATTTCACTGACGATTTAGTAAAAGGCGAGGTCCATCTAGACCCAGATGAATTTGTTGAACAAGTAGAGTTGAGTCTCGATGAAATCAATGATTTAGTACAAAATCATAAAATTGAAGATGCCAAAACTTTAATCGCGTTACAACACGTATTATCACATTATAATCATTCTAAATAACAAATGAGAATGTGTTGCAATTTGCCTCAAATACTGGTAATTTATAAATGAGTCATTAAATTACATTACAATGATAATAATTATTAGTAGAGGAGTGAGGCTTCCGTGGAAGAACGTTTAAAACGCGTGAAGCAACAGTTACAAAAATCATCCTACAAATTAACTCCACAACGTGAAGCAACGTTAAGAGTGCTTATTGAAAACGAAGAAGATCATCTCAGTGCAGAAGATGTCTATTTAAAAGTAAAAGACAAAGCACCAGAAATTGGTTTAGCAACTGTCTATCGTACTTTAGAACTGCTTGCTGAACTTAAAATCGTCGATAAAATCAACTTTGGCGATGGCGTTTCACGTTTCGACTTGAAAAAAGAAGGCGAAAAGCACTTCCATCACCATCTTGTATGTATGGAATGTGGTAAAGTTGAAGAAATTGTCGAAGACTTATTGCCAAAAGTCGAAGAAAGAGTAGAATCTGAATTTCATTTCAAAATTTTAGACCACCGTTTGACATTTCATGGTATTTGTCGTGAGTGCCAACAAAAGAAAAAAGAGAGTTAGTTTAGGTTAGAAGGTGAACGGATTGGAAACGAATTTTCAAAATATTATTGAGGAATATTTAAAGTTCATCCAAATTGAAAAAGGTTTAAGTGTTAACACCATTGGGGCCTATCGTCGTGATTTAAATAAATATAAAGCCTATTTAGAATTAAAAAAGGTTAAACATATAGATTTTATTGATAGAGAAACGATTCAACAATGTTTAGGATATTTACACGATGAGGGTCATTCCGCAAAATCAATCGCACGCTTTATCTCCACTGTTCGAAGCTTCCATCAATTTGCGCTCAGAGAACGCTATGCCGCAAAAGACCCGACAGTTTTAATTGAAACTCCGAAATATGAACGCAGATTACCAGATGTGTTAGATGTCGATGATGTTTTAGCGTTGTTAGAAACACCGAATTTAGGAAAAAACAACGGCTATCGTGACAGAACTATTCTAGAGCTTCTTTATGCAACGGGTATGCGTGTAACAGAGTTGATTCATGTCAGAGTCGAGGATGTCAATCTGATTATGGGCTTTGTCCGCGTATTCGGTAAAGGAAGCAAAGAGCGGATTATCCCTTTAGGTGAAACGGTGATTGATTATTTGAAAAAGTATATCGAAACTGTTCGTCCGCAATTATTAAAGCGTACAGTTACGGACGTACTCTTTTTAAATATGCACGGCAAACCTTTATCACGACAAGGAATATGGAAACTCATTAAACAATATGGTGTCCAAGCCAATATATCTAAAAAGCTGACACCCCATTCATTACGTCATTCATTTGCGACACATTTACTAGAAAATGGGGCAGATTTAAGAGCAGTTCAAGAGATGTTAGGACATTCTGATATTTCAACTACACAACTTTATACGCATGTTTCGAAATCTCAAATCAGAAAAATGTACAACGAATTCCATCCACGTGCATGAGCCATGATCATTTGGTTCATGCACTATTTTTTATGTTTCAATTGGTTTTGTTTTAATGCTTCTAATCTTGCTTGTTCAACTTCATGACGATCTCTTAACAAGTGATGGTCGCAGATATAAGGAAGTGTATTAATTTGATGCATGATTGCATAATCAGGATAAATGCGTTTGATTTGTTTTTTCATTGTTGATAGTAAAGGTAATTCTACTGGTTTAAATAGTAGCTCCTGATTAGTACTTTCAATTAACTCACGTAATAACATTAGATAACTTCTGCTTTCTAATCCTAATTGATCTAATTTAGCATAATTCGCATGAGCAACTCGATAAGCACGATTAAATAATGTATGTGCACCTTTATAATTTGCGCGTCTATAGTGATAGCATCCGGTCGCACACAAAATTAAACTCACTACAGCGTCTTGTTTCGTGAAATGAGATTGAGCTTTCCATGCGTCTTCTAAAATATCATGGCACAAAAAATAATGTTGTTTAGTGTGGAACTGATAGTAAAACTCGATTAATGCTTGTTTCATCTGTAAAGCGCTCCTTGTTTCTCGTTTAATTCTTATAATGATTGATGTATAATATTGTACTGAATGACAAATGCGACTTGCAATTAAAGGAGATACAAATGGATGTACGAAGTTAAACTAGATGCTTTTAATGGGCCGCTCGATTTATTATTACACTTGATACATAAATATGAAATTGATATTTATGATATTCCCATGAAAGCTTTAACCGAACAATATATGAATTATATTCATGCGATGAAACAATTAGAAATTAATATTGCAAGTGAATACCTAGTTGTAGCATCAGAGCTGCTTATGATTAAAAGCAAAATGTTATTGCCGCAACAACCAGATCTAGAAGATGAAGACTTAGACGATCCTCGTGAAGATCTAGTAGGAAGATTAATAGAATATCAAAACTACAAAGAATATACTGAATTTCTAAATGAAATGAAAGTTCAAAGAGAACAGTACTATAGTAAACATCCAACTGACTTAAGTCATTTAGAAACTGCAGAATTATGGGATGAAAACCATACGATTGACCTTACTGAATTAATTATGGCGTATCAACGTATCAAGACTAGAGCTTCATTTGACACGCCGAGACAAGTTACTATCCAAAAAGAAACATTTACGATTGAACAAGCGTCAACACAAGTGTCTGAACGTTTGGCAAAAGCAACGTCATTTAATTTCTTCAGTTTGTTCACTTTTAAAGAGACAACAGAGCATGTCGTTACACATTTTCTAGCAATTTTAGAATTGTCTAAATCAGGCATTATTCAAATTACACAAGATAAAGAATTCGCAGACATTAATATAACTCGAGGTGTAAATTATGGCGCTTAAGCAAATCGGAATATTAGAAGGTTTATTATATACAGCAGGGGATGAGGGGTTAGAAATAACTCAGCTGCAAGACATATTAGATATCTCTGAGGAAGAATTGCTTGCATTAGTAGCTGACTATGAATCACCCGGACTCATGATTCATCAATATGGAAACACATTAGTTCTGACAACTAAACAAGCATTAGCTGATTATATCGAACAACTTGTGAAGCAACAATCTAATATGAAACTATCTCAAGCAGCCATGGAAGTCCTTTCAATCATTGCTTACAACCAACCTGTCACAAGAAGTGATATTGAAGTCATACGAGGAATTAATTCTGATGGTGCTGCCAAAACATTGATTGCTAGAGGGTTAATCGAAGCTAAAGATGAAGACAATTCAAGAAGCCAACAATTATATACTACGCCGTTATTCTTAAATGTATTCGGCATGAAAAATATAGATGAATTACCAACGACCGAAGAAGAGGAAGAAGAAATAGAATCATTCTTCAACAATTTAATTAACCAAAAAGGAGATAATAATGAGTAAAGAATTAGAGAGATTACAAAAACGTATCGCAAATAGCGGTTATACGTCTAGAAGAAAAGCAGAAACATTAATTACAGAAGGTAAAGTTAAAGTGAACGGGGAAACTATAACTGAATTAGGTACTAAAGTAAAACCTTCAGATAATGTTGAAGTTGAAGGCGTTAAATTAGAACAAGAAGACAAACTTTATATTTTATTTTACAAACCAGCACAAGTTATCACAAGTGTATCTGATGATCGAGGTAGAACAGTCGTAACTGATTATTTCGAGGATTTAGAAACACGTATCTATCCAGTTGGCCGTTTAGACTACGATACATCTGGATTGCTTATCTTAACTAATGATGGCGAGTTTACAAACTTAATGACACATCCTCGTTATAAAATTAAAAAGAAATATGTAGCTAAATTAAAAGGTTATTTGATGCGCGATGAAGTGAAACAACTTGAAAAAGGAATTCAATTAGAAGACGGAAAAACACATCCAGCAGAAGTTAAAATTAAAAATCAAGATAAAGAAAAAAATACAACACTTGTTGAAATTACAATTTCAGAAGGTAGAAATCGACAAGTACGTCGTATGTTCGAACATTTCGGTCATGAAGTAACAAAATTGACGCGTATTGAAATGGGTGGTCTGACATTAAAAGGCTTGAACGCTGGAGAAGGACGTGTCTTAACGCCACATGAAGTAAAAAAACTTCGCAATTTAGCCGCAAATGGTTAAAACTTGTAGCAACAGCATAAAAGTTTGTGAAATTATGCACAAATTATGTTAATCTATTTTTATTCACAAGGTTACAATTAACTTGTTGATATATGCTTATGTTATAATATGCTTTGTAGTGAAAAATCGTCTTTTTTTACAACCTTTATATATAATAAAAATATGAAGACGATACTCAAATTATTAAATCCGAGAAAGTTATGACAGATATTTTATCAATACAGGAAATCATTCATGATGTTTATGATGTTTTAGGACTTGTCTGTCTTTCTTATTGGACAACTATTGTTGAATGCTCATATGGGAGGTACATAAAATTATGACAAAAATTCTTGTCGTTGATGATGAAGAAAGAATTCGCAGACTATTAAAATTATATTTAGAACGAGAATCTTTTGATATCGAAGAAGCTCGAGACGGCAAAGAAGCATTAGATTTAGCTTTAAATCATGACTATGCTTGTATCTTGTTAGACTTGATGCTTCCCGAAATCGATGGTATTGAAGTTGCAAACCGTTTGAGAGAGTACAAAGAAACTCCAATCATTATGTTAACTGCAAAAGGGGAAGAAACGAACCGTGTAGAAGGATTTGAATCAGGTGCAGATGATTATATCGTCAAACCATTCTCTCCAAGAGAAGTCGTACTTAGAGTAAAAGCTTTATTACGACGCACGCTAACAGCAACTTCAGATCAAAATGAACCACATGCTAGAGATTTAATCGAATTTAAGCATTTGGTTATTGATAATGATGCACACCGTGTACTTGCAGATGGTACACAAGTCAATTTAACACCTAAAGAATACGAATTATTAATTTTCTTAGCGAAAACACCTAACAAAGTATTCGACCGTGAACAATTATTAAAAGATGTTTGGCATTATGAGTTCTATGGAGACTTGCGTACTGTAGATACTCATGTTAAACGACTCAGAGAAAAATTAAACCGTGTCTCAAAAGATGCAGCTCAAATGATTCAAACTGTATGGGGCGTTGGTTATAAATTTGAGGTCGACAACAACGATGAAACGACTCAATAATGTCGTCATAAAACTGTGGTTAACTATTATTTTAATAGTAACGACAGTTTTAATTTTACTTAGTGCTGCATTAATCACATTCATCCAACAGTATTATACGCAAGATACTGAACATTCTTTAGTCAACGATGCACATCGTATCAGTAATCTGCTAGAGGAGTCAGATAATAAATCATTAGCTATCAAACATAGTAAAATGCTTATCGAAGGCCCAAGCGGTTTGATTATAATGAAAAATAAAAAGGATGAATATTATAACTCACATTCAAAATTCAAAGAACAAATGATGGATGTGATTCAAAAAGATAAAGACTTTGCGCAAGTATTTGACAATAAACAAAAAGCATCTGAACATATTAAAATGACTGTTGATGGTCAAAAACATACGTATGTTTTAGTAGGATATCCAACAAAAGTTGATAACACACATCCTAATGGTGCAGTCTTTATTTACCAAGACCTAAAAAGCATCGATGATACAAATAATGTTATTACCATTATCATACTTGTTACAGCGGTTATTTTCTTAATCGTGACCACTGTATTCGCATTCTTCTTATCATCACGAATCACAAAACCGCTTCGCCAACTCAGAACCCAAGCAACCGGCGTTTCTAAAGGCAATTATTCTTTAGTGAACGATATTCATACAAAAGATGAAATAGGTGAACTCGCACACTCATTCAACCTGATGAGCAATGAAATCCAACGTCATATTGATGAAATCTCAGCCTCTAAAAATATTAGAGAAAGTTTAATCAATTCGATGGTAGAAGGTGTATTGGGTATTAATGAGAATAGGGAAATCATCCTATCTAACCAACTCGCTCAGCAAATGGAAAATGAGCTTGATGGAGAAAACAAAGCATTATTCGTTGAACAAATGAATAATACTTTCACAGATAAGGAAACACAGTTTGAAGAATATGAAGTCAATAACCGTTATTATGTGGTAATTATGAGTTATATTGATCAATTCCAACCAAACGGCAGCAGTGGTATTGTCGCAATCATTCGAGATATGACAAATGAACACAAACTGGATCAAATGAAAAAAGACTTTATTGCGACAGTTTCACATGAACTCAGAACACCAATTGCCTTATTGCAAGGTTATACGGAATCGATTGTAGACGGTGTAGTTTCAGAACCTGAAGAAATTAGAGATTCGCTTTCTATTGTCTTAGATGAGACACAACGTTTGAATCGATTAGTCAATGAGTTGTTAAATGTTGCGAGAATGGATGCTGAAGGCTTATCTATTCACAAAGAAGTGCAACCTATCAGCCAATTGCTTGATCGCATGCAGTTGAAATATCGTCAACAAGCAAGTGAATTAGAAATTGATATAGATCTCGCGCCAGAGACACACAACCAATTATGGTTCTATGATTCGGATCGAATGGAACAAGTACTTACAAACCTAGTCGATAATGCGACAAGATATACTGGTCCTGGAGATTCCATTAAAATCACAACTGGCGAAGATGATAATTACGATATTTTATATATCTCAGATACTGGCAGTGGTATTGCACCTGAACATGTAGAATTAGTTTTCGATAGATTCTATAAAGTAGATGCTTCTAGAAAACGCGGCAAAGAGGGAACAGGACTTGGTCTATTCATCAGTCGTATGATTATTGAAGCACAAGAAGGTACAATTAATTTAACGAGTGAATTAGGTAAAGGCACGACTTTCATTATTAAATTACCAAAACCACATCATCATGAAGCATAATCATTTAACTTGGGCGAAACGCCCAAGTTTTTTTATTTTCCTAGTTAAGCAATCGGATTGAACTTTTAAGATAAATCGGCTACAATAAATAGGAAAATAAAATATTAATGAAATTCATCTTCGGGGTCGGGTGCAATTCCCAACCGGCAGTAATTTAAGCCTGCGACCTGTATTTATCGATTGATAGATATGGCTGATCTAGTGAGATTCTAGAGCCGACAGTATAGTCTGGATGGGAGAAGATGGAGGGTTTATTTGTTGTGCAATGAAATCCTCCTATTCACGTAGATGAATGGAAGGAGCCTTTATGAATCAACAAAACAACAAACGTTTCATCGTCATAAGTATGTTGAGTGCAATTGCTTTTATTTTGATGTTTATCAAATTTCCTTTACCATTTTTGCCTCCGTACTTAACTTTAGATTTTAGTGATGTACCTGCTTTATTAGCAACCTTTATTTTTGGACCTATAGCAGGCATCATCGTCGAATTGATTAAAAACTTATTGAATTTCTTATTTAACATGGGAGATCCAATTGGGCCTTTAGCAAACTTTGTAGCAGCAGTAAGTTTATTATTAACTGCGTACTATGTCAGCAAAGCGGTTAAAAGCCGCTTCAATATCATCATTGGCCTCATTGTAGGTACAATCGTCATGACATTGGTATTAAGTGTTTTAAACTACTTCGTATTATTACCGCTTTACGGTATGATTATGAACTTAAGCGATGTCATGAAAAACTTAAAAATCATAATAGTATCTGGTATTATACCGTTCAATATTATTAAAGGTATCGTAGTATCTATCGTTTTCTTATTGTTATATAAACGATTAAAGAAAGCACTGCGTTATTAATAACAAACTAAAGAAACCCCCGGAAATATTTTTCCGGGGGATTTTTTAAGACATCATCTGTCTTGTTTTATCAATCTATGTTAAGCGAAGACAGCCAACTGGTCTCACGATTGATACTATTCGAATTTTAATGCATCACCATCAAACGGTTCGTCTGCAATTTTAATAGAATCTGTTGGGCAACCTTCGTCTGCATCTTCTAAGTCTTCGTATAATTCTTCTGGAACAGGCGCTGTCCCTTCATTATCATCTAAGATAACATAAGCAATACCTTCATCATCATAATCATAAATGTCAGGTGCTGCAGCACCGCATGCGCCGCAAGCAATGCATGTATCCATATCTACAATCGTATATTTAGCCAATTTACTTCGCCTCCTTCTCTAAAAATGCTACACTGATAACGTAATTTATATTTTAACACCAGTTTATCTTTTTTCAATACTATAAGTCATAGGTGATGATGGATTTGAACGAAATAATTCAATACATAAAAAAACATGCATTTCATTATAAAACTGACAAAAGTATCTACAATATACTGATTGGTGCTAAAACGCATCAAACCTACTTTGATGCATGTAGCCAACAACTTTTATCATTATATCATAGTCAACCTGATTTAAAATATACGTCATTCGAACGAATCTATCATCAGAATAACGAAGATTTATCATCAATTCCGTTAAAAGTTTCAACACGTTATACCTTTGAAAGTATCCAACAGACTTTTCAAGTTTTGCAGTTGTTAATACAAACCATTTCATTCAAACAACATCACACGCTTTCTTTTATACCCGTTTCAGAAATCAGTAAAGTACAAAAGCGAGTAAAAACTATTTATTTTAAGCTTGAAGCACAGCAAAGCTTAGATGCATTTAAAACAGAGATATATCAGCTTTTCGAACTATTAAACCAAGCACAGCCGCGTTCTATATTGCATTATTTCTTACAAGGTTATGATGAAGTCATGTATACGAACCAACAAGTCAGCTTAATCGAAAATTTAAAAATGTCAGAGTTAGCCATCATTAAAATGAATGATTTAGTCGAGATGATGCATTTATTGGAAGATCAAGAGACTTTTCCTACCTTGCACCAAGCTATTATCTTACCTGCGCTTTCTATCAATACTAAAGATACATTAAAGTTAGTAAATGACGGTTTATCGTTAGAAGCAATTGCACAAAAAGAAGGCGTAAAATTAAATACAATTGAAGACCATATCATTGAGCTATATATTAAAGGATATTTTACTGATTACAGCTTGTATTTGGATAAGGAAGATTTAAATGAATTTAAAACATTTTATATTGACCGCCAAGAAGAACGATTACGAAATTTTAAGGCAGCGTTTCCTAATATGAGCTATTTCGAAATTAAACTTGCGATTACCATATTAGCGAGGGAGGGGATTTGATGCTGGAAGAAGCTTTAAAAAAATGGTTTGGCTTTGATTCATTTAAAGAAGGTCAAAAACCTATTATCGAAAATGTATTGAATCATCAGCACACTTTAGGCATTTTACCTACTGGTAGTGGTAAAAGTTTGTGCTATCAACTGCCGACTTATATTAAACAAAAACCCACACTTATCATTTCTCCTCTAATTTCATTAATGGATGATCAAGTTATGCAGATGCGAAAGAACGGAGAGCGTTCTGTCAGTTACATTCACTCTGGTATGAGTTATGAAGAAAAGATGAAGAATTTAAAACAATTGAAATCATCAAAGTTTATCTTTTTAAGTCCTGAATTCATCTTGCATCAAGATAATATTAAATGGATTGATTCGATAGATTTAGGTATGATTGTGCTTGATGAAGCACACTGTATTACAGAGTGGGGTTATGATTTCAGACCGCATTACGCGTTAATTGGCAGAATCACTAAAAAATTTCCAAAAGCGACATTGCTCGCACTGACTGCGACTGCACCATTACATTTACAAGAGGATATAGAAGATATCGTACAGACAAAATTGAAGGTGGTCAAAACCAAAATGAGCAGAGATAATATTATGTTATCTCATCTCAACTTTGAAAATAACGCCGAGAAAAATGAATGGTTAAAATCTTTCATAGAACATTCAGGACCAACTATTATTTATGTATCTTCAAAGAAAAAGTGTAGGGAACTAGCGCAAATGATTTATGATGAAGGTTACCTTACCGGCATATACCATGGTGATTTATCATATCAAGAAAGACAAACTGTACAACAACAATTCATACAAAATAAAATTCCTATGATTGTCGCAACAAGTGCATTTGGCATGGGAATTAACAAACCTGATATCCGCACAGTCATTCATTATCATTTACCGGTCAGCCCTTCAAGTTACCTTCAAGAAATTGGTCGTGCCGGAAGGGATGGACAACTTAGCCAAGCTATCAGTCTTTATCAACCAGACGACTATTTCTTATTAGAAACTATTCTTTTTGCGGATATCATAACTGAAGCTGATATTGATGCATTTGATCAAGGTGCCAACTTACCTGAACAAAAGGCAGAAATTCTTGATGTTTTAGCAACTCAATATACAATCGAACAAATAAAAACGATTTTCTCAATCTCAGAACAACGCAAAAAAGAAGGGTTATTAACCATGATGGGATACAAAAACTTAACAACTTGCAGACGTCATTATTTAATGTCATATTTCGGAGAAACGATCACTCCGACAGAAAAATGTTGTGACAATGATAATACAATTCAACCTATAAATGTATTAAATAAAAAGAAAGTCGCAAGAAAAATGGATTATTTAGAAAAATTAAACCAAATATTTACTTAATATTAATCATTATCCTTTGATTTAATGTTATGGTTAGTGAATAACCACTTACATCCTAGAGATATTAGTAGAAATAATATAAACTTGTGACAACGTAGTTAAATGGATACTTTATTTTGAAAAACAAGTTGCAGATAGGGTATAATTCTCTTTGCTTAGTATGTATTGCAAGTTATAATTAACTTACAAGATGTGTTTTTCAACCTCTTCATTTAGGGTATGAACACTACATATGTAAATAAAAATATTTTTAATATAGAAAGGATGATGACGTTGTCAAACAACAATTTCAAAGATGATTTTGAACGCAACCGTCAATCGATTGATCCTAAACCATCTCATAAAAAGCCTGATCATTTAGACGAGTCAGTTGACACAGAAACAAATCATCAAGAAGAACCTATAAAAGAAAAGCAGGAACAACATTTCCCACCGAGAAACGCGCATAAAAGACGTCAAAGAAGACGTGCTACTGCAACACATCAACGTGAAGAAAAAACAGAAAAACCAAATGACTTACATAGCCAAGAAGAAGAACCAACGAAAAAAGAGTCAAAAGGTCATATTTCTGAAACTGTAAAAGGTCAACAAAACGGCAAGAAAAAAGCTGCAGGTACAGCAGCAGGCAGTGTTGGCGGCGGTATTATCGGTAAAGATTTAGAAAAAAATCATGAAAAAGCTTCTGAAACTAAAGAAGATAAGAAAGATAAGGATATCAAAAAAGAAGAACCCACAAATACTGAAAAAGACAACTCTGGTAAAAAAGCTGCAGCTGCTGGTGCAGCTGGTGTAGCTGGAGGCGCTGCTGCTGGTAAAGCTGCTCAAAAACATTCTGATAAGAAAAAAGATGAAAAACAAAAAACTGAAGAGCAACCTAAAGAGAAAGACACAACGAAAAAAGACAACTCTGGTAAAAAAGCTGCTGCTGCCGGTGCAGCTGGTGTAGCTGGAGGCGTTGCTGCTGGTAAAGCCGCTCAAAAACATTCTGATAAGAAAAAGGCCGAAAAACAAAAAGCTGATGAACAACCTAAAGAGAAAGACACTGCGAAAAAAGACAACTCTGGTAAAAAAGCTGCAGCTGCCGGTGCGGCTGGTGTAGCTGGAGGCGCTGCTGCAAGCAAATCAGCGCATGCAGGTACTGGAAACGGAGGCGCAGGTAATGGCGGTTCTGGCAATGGTAGTTCCGGAAACGGCAGTGCTGGCAATGACGGAGAACCTCCTAAAAAGAATAAAGGCGGATTAAAAAAATTACTTCCTTTACTTTTAGGCTTATTATTAATCGCAGCTATCGCAATTTTTGCTGGTTTAGCATTAACAGAACAAGGCAGTCATAAAGCACAAGACGACAACAAAGTTGCACAAAAATCGGATAAAGACAAAAATAAAGATAAAAATGAAGATAAAGATAAAAAAGCAGCAGACAAAAACAAAGATAAAAAATCTGATAAAGCAAAACACGATCATTCTAAACATCATGCCGCTTCAGATTCAGAAGCAACTGACGAATCACAAGCACAAGATCAAGACCAAAATGCTTATGATCAACAACAAAACGCTGCACAAAACCAAAACGGTCAATATAATCAAAATCAGCAAGGTCAACAAAACAATCAATACAACCAAAACCAACAAGCGCAACAAGCACAACAACATAATCAAGGTGGCCAAACACATACAGTATACGGTAAAGAAAACTTATATAGAATTGCAATCCAATATTATGGTGAAGGTACACCAGAAAATGTTGAAAAAATCAAACGTGCAAATGGTTTAAGCAACAATAATATTTCAAATGGACAACAACTAGTTATTCCACAATAATGATAGTAGCCTCACTACAAAATGGTAGTGAGGTTTTTTCTTTCATTAATGCTTCACAATTTCTAATCTTTCTTAGATGAAAAAAGATGAATACCTTTTAAAAATTTGTATGACTGATATAATATTAGGGGTGTGAAGAAGGAGGTCAACTGTATGCAAACAGTAGAAAGTATCATTATCGGCGGCGGACCTTGTGGGTTAAGTGCTGCGATTGAACAAAAGAAAAAAGGAATTGAAACATTAGTAATAGAAAAAGGGAATGTTGTAGAGTCTATTTATAATTACCCTACGCATCAAACATTCTTTTCTTCTAGTGATAAATTAAGTATCGGCGATGTACCATTCATCGTTGAAGAGTATAAACCAAGAAGAAATCAAGCGTTGGTGTACTATAGAGAAGTTGTTAAGTATCATCAATTAAATATTCATGCATTTGAAGAAGTGCTTACAGTTAAAAAAATGGGTAAACGCTTCACAATTACAACAACTAAAGATACGTATCAATGTCGTTTCTTGACTGTTGCGACAGGCTATTACGGTCAACATAACGAATTGGAAGTAGAGGGTGCTAAATTGCCAAAAGTCTTCCATTACTTCAAAGAAGCACATCCTTATTTTGACCAAAACGTTGTGATTATTGGAGGTAAAAACTCAGCAGTTGATGCGGCGCTTGAACTAGAAAAAGCAGGTGCAAATGTGACAGTACTTTACCGTGGCTCAGATTATTCATCAGCAATCAAACCATGGATTTTACCTAACTTCGAATCATTAGTAAGACATGAAAAAATCGATATGCATTTTAATGCAAACGTGACTAAGATTGATGAGGATAGCCTAACATTTGAACAAGAAGGCGAATCTTATACAATTCCTAACGATTATGTCTTTGCGATGATCGGTTATCATCCAGACTATGACTTCTTACAAACGATTGGTATCGATATTAATACAAATGAATTCGGTACTGCACCTGTGTATGATAGAGAAACCTACGAAACAAATGTAGAAAATTGCTATATTGCAGGTGTTATTGCAGCTGGTAATGATGCAAATACTATTTTCATTGAAAATGGCAAGTTCCACGGTGGCATTATTGCACAAAATATTGTTGCTAAAAAACAAACACCGCTTGAATCTTAATTCAATACTCAAAAAACCGAGAAACAGTACTAGCTGCTTCTCGGTTTTTAGTTATATCCAATTATACTTGTGCATCAAAGTATGCTTTAAGTTGTTCTTTATCATAATGATTGCTCATCGCAACAAGGAGCTTAAGACGTGCTTTTTGACCATTCAAACCGTTTGAAAAGATGACGCCTCTTTGTGCTAAATCGTATCCGCCGCCTTCGTAAGCATAGATAGGACCAACAATACCGTTAAATGATCTTGATACCAGGATTACAGGAATACCTTTATCTAAACAAGCCATTAATCCTTTTAAAGCAGTAGGGGGTAAATTACCTTGCCCAAGGGCTTCAACTACAATACCGTCAACTGCTCTTTCACTGTAAAACAAGAAAATATCACTCGGCATATCCATATAAGCTTTAACAATAGGTACATCTAATTTCGGATTGATTTTATCTAAAATTTTATGTCTGTACGGTTTATGGTGAAACTGTACACTCGTTTTTGTTAATACACCTAATGGTCCATGGTTAGGACTTTGGAAAGTATTCGTATTTGATGTATGTGTTTTAGTTACATTTCGCGCAGTGTGAATTTCATCATTAAATACAACCATTACACCTTTATCAGATGAATCATCTGAAGCAGCCACACGAAGTGCTGAAATGAAATTATACAATCCATCTGAACCGATTTCGTTAGAGGAGCGCATTGCACCTGTGATTACAATAGGTTTGTCAGTTTGTGTAATTAAATCTAATAAGTATGCTGTTTCTTCTAAAGTATCTGTACCATGTGTAATTACAAAACCATCGTATTGATCATGCTTGCTGTTTTCTTCAATAACATCCCTGAGCTTAACAACATCTGCAATTGTCACATGGGGAGACGGCAGATTAATAGGATTAATCTCAGTAACGTCTGCATATTGTTTGATAATATCATGGTGCTTTGAAATGGGATTTTCTTCATTTTCTACTACTTTATTGCTTTCATCTTCAGACATACTGATTGTACCACCGGTATGCATGACTAAAATCTTTTTCAATGTCATCGCTCCTATCTCTATAATACGTTTTTATGATAAAATAAATATGAATAAACGACAAGGGAAGGTTTTCTAGATATGAGTTTAATTAATATAGCTATTGATGGCCCTGCAGCAGCGGGCAAGAGTACCATTGCACGAAAGGTTGCTGAAAGCCATTCTATGATCTATGTAGATACAGGCGCGATGTATCGTGCAATTACCTATAAATATTTAAAAGAAGGTAAACCAGAAGACTTTCAATCTCTTATTGAAAATGTAACATTAAAATTGGTTTATGATGATGTGAAAGGTCAACGTGTGTTGTTAAACGATGAAGATATTACAGATTTCTTACGTTCTAACGAAGTCACACAAAATGTTTCTTACGTAGCATCTAAAGAACCAGTTAGAACATTTGCGGTTGAAGTACAGCAACAATTAGCTGCTGAGAAAGGGATTGTGATGGATGGACGTGACATTGGCACAGTAGTGTTACCAGATGCTGAATTAAAAGTATATATGATTGCATCTGTTGATGAACGTGCTGAACGCAGACAAAAAGAAAATGAAGCAAGCGGAATTCCTTCCTCTTTAGATCAATTAAAAAAAGAAATCAAAGCACGTGATGATTACGACATGTCTCGTGAAATATCTCCATTACGTCAAGCAGATGATGCAATTACTGTGAACACAACTGGAAAATCTATCGAAGAAGTAGCTGAAGTAATTAATCAACTTATCAGTGAAACACAAAACAAGCAGTCATAATTTCAGATGTTAGGCTGATGTTAATTATATTAATTTGATTATAAAAATTCATAATCATTCTATGGCGATGCTAACAGATTCAAATAATTATGCCATACTGTGAATAATAAATGAGTTTTTGTGGTATATATTATAGTGAGAATAAATACGTACATTGGAACGTAAAAATAATACTTTTTTACTGCAGAACTTGAGAGAATTCTTCACTTTTTGTGAATAGAGGTGAATTTCTTGACAATTCTGTCAGTTTGTAAGATGTTATAATTATGTAGTGTACAAGGAGGCATACAAGATGACTGAAGAATTCAATGAATCAATGATTAATGAAATTAAAGAAGGAGATAAAATCTCTGGACAAGTCCAAAAAGTCGAAGAAAAACAAGTGATTGTTGATGTCGACGGTGGCAAATTTAGCGGTATTGTACCGATTAGTCAATTATCTACTCATCATATTGATAGCCCAAATGAGGTTGTCAAAGAAGGAGATGCGGTAGAAGCTTATGTGACTAAGGTAGAAAATGACGAAGAAAATGAAACAGGTGCATATATCCTTTCAATTCGTCAATTAGAACAAGAGAAGTCTTATCAATATTTACAAGAGAAACAAGAAAATAACGAAATTATCGAAGCAAAAGTAACTGAAGTCGTTAAAGGCGGTTTAGTTGTAGACGTAGGACAAAGAGGGTTTGTCCCAGCTTCATTAATTTCTACTGATTTCATTGAAGACTTTTCAAGCTTTGATGGACAAGTTTTAGAACTACGTGTTGAAGAACTTGATCCAGAAAATAATCGCGTCATCCTTAGCCGTAAAGCAGTTGAACAAGAGCGTAATGAAGCTAAAAAAGCTGAATTACTAGAATCTCTTAATGAAGGCGATGTAATTGAAGGTACAATCGCACGTTTAACTAACTTTGGTGCTTTCGTAGATATCGGCGGTGTTGATGGTTTAGTTCACGTATCTGAACTTTCTCACGAACACGTTGATAAACCGGAAGACGTTGTTTCAGTGGGCGAAAAAGTTAAAGTAAAAGTAAAATCTGTTGAAAGAGACTCAGAAAGAATCTCACTTTCAATTAAAGATACTTTACCAAGCCCATTCGAAAGTATTAAAGGTGAAATCCATGCGGATTCAGTTATTGAAGGTCGCGTGGTAAGATTAACTGACTTCGGCGCATTTGTAGAAATTGCTGCTGGCGTTCAAGGACTTGTTCATATTTCAGAAATCAGTCGCAAACATATCGCTAAACCTAGCGATGTACTGGCACCTAACCAAACAGTTACTGTGAAAGTACTAAGCGTTGATGAAGAAAATGAAAGAATTTCACTTTCTATCAAAGCAGCTGTACCAGCTGAAGAAGAAGTACTTCAAATCGACGATGACGAATCACGTGACTATGTTGAAGGTAAACATGAAGAAGAAGATAATGATAACCCAACATTAGGTGAAATGTTCGGCGACAAATTGAAAAACCTTAAATTTTAATAAGTAATTCGCTAACATCAGTCAAGACTGTAGTAAGTGTCCTAACTTCACACTTTACAGTCTTGACTTTTTTATTGCCTAAATTTCTTTTGCTTTAAATAAGCCATGTGATAAAATTAACTAGATATATGAAAGAGAGGAAGTTAGCTTATGACTAAACCTGTTATTGCTATTGTAGGTCGACCGAATGTCGGTAAATCCACAATATTCAATAGAATTGTCGGAGAGCGTGTATCGATTGTAGAAGATACACCCGGCGTTACAAGAGACCGCATCTATTCTAGCGGTGAATGGTTGACACATGACTTCAATATCATTGATACAGGCGGTATTGAATTATCTGATGCACCATTCCAAACACAAATCAGAGCACAAGCTGAAGTCGCAATTGATGAAGCAGATGTTATTATTTTCATGGTTAACCAACGTGAAGGATTAACGCAAACTGACGAAATGATTGCGCAGATGCTTTATAAAACAAATAAACCTGTCGTTTTAGCTGTCAACAAAGTTGATAATCCAGAAATGAGAGCAGACATTTATGATTTCTATGCACTTGGTTTCGGAGAACCATTCCCAATTTCAGGTTCACATGGACTTGGTTTAGGGGATTTGTTAGATGAAGTAGCTAAACACTTCAAAGATGAAGGCGATGATCTTTATGATGAAGACACTATCAGATTATCTTTAATCGGACGTCCTAATGTTGGTAAATCCAGCTTAGTCAATGCAATTCTTGGGGAAGATCGTGTTATTGTTTCTAATATCGCCGGAACAACACGCGATGCCATTGACACAGAATATTCTTATGAAGGACAAGATTATGTCTTAATTGATACAGCAGGTATGCGTAAAAAAGGTAAAGTATATGAATCAACAGAGAAATACTCTGTATTACGCGCATTAAAGGCCATAGAGCGCTCTAATGTCGTACTTGTTGTCTTAGATGCTGAAGAAGGTATTATTGAACAAGACAAGCGTGTTGCAGGGTATGCACACGAAGAGGGTAAAGCTATTGTTATAGTAGTAAATAAATGGGATACGCTTGAAAAAGACAGTAAAACCATGAAAAAATTCGAAGACGAAGTTCGTAAAAACTTCCAATTCTTAGATTATGCACCAATCGCATTTGTTTCTGCGAAAGAAAAACAACGTTTACGTACATTGTTCCCATTAATCAATGAAGCGAGCGAAAACCATAAAAAACGTGTTCAAAGCTCAACATTGAATGAAGTCATCACAGATGCTATCGCAATGAATCCAACACCGACTGATAAAGGTCGCAGATTAAAAGTGTTCTATGCAACACAAGTTGCTATTGAACCACCAACATTTGTGGTATTTGTTAACGATGAAGAACTAATGCACTTCTCATATAAACGCTACTTAGAAAATCAGATTCGAGATGCATTTGGTTTCGAAGGAACACCAATCAAAATAATTCCAAGAAAACGAAATTAGTATTGAAAGGATGAAGTATATGAGTAAGGTTGCCGTTTTTGGTATGGGCAGTTTTGGTACAGCATTAGCGAATGTACTCGCACAAAACGGTCACGAGGTCTTAATGTGGGGTAAAAATAAACAAAGCATTGAGGAAATCAATACTTATCATACAAATTCACGCTATCTAAACGAAGCTAAATTAGAAGAGACAATTAAAGCCACTTCTGATTTAGAAGAAGCTGTCAATTTTTCAGATACGTATCTGATTGCACTACCAACAAAAGCTATTAGAGAAGTAGTTAAACAAATCGATGAGAAATTAGATTCAAAAAAAGTGTTTATCCATGTCGCAAAAGGAATTGAAAACTCAACATTCGAACGTGTATCAGAAATGATTGAAGATTCTGTTGCGCCAGAACATAATGGCGGTGTTGCTGTATTATCTGGACCAAGTCACGCGGAAGAGGTAGTTATTCAACAACCAACAACTGTTGCAGCTTCTTCTAAAGACCCAGAAATCAGTAAATTAACACAAGATTTATTTATGAATGAATATCTGCGTGTATACACGAATAACGATTTGGTTGGCGTAGAATTAGGAGGCGCTTTAAAAAACATTATTGCCGTGGCTAGTGGTATTGTAGCTGGTATGGGGTTCGGCGATAATGCTAAAGCAGCCTTAATGACACGTGGATTAGCTGAAATCAGCAGATTAGGGGAAGCACTTGGCGCAGATCCGATGACGTTTTTAGGTCTCGGCGGTATCGGGGACCTAATTGTAACTTGTACTTCAACGCATTCAAGAAACTATACACTTGGGTATAAAATCGGCCAAGGTAAAACAGTAGAAGAAGCACTTTCAGAAATGAACATGGTTGCTGAAGGGTTCTATACAACTGAATCTGTGCATAATTTAGCTAAAGAAAAACACATTGATATGCCGATAACATCTGCATTATATGGCGTATTGTTTGAAAATGTGCCATTAGAGAAAAGTTTAAAATTATTAATGGATAGAGACAAAAAGTCAGAATAGAAATTAAATTAATTTACTATTATTGTATATTTACACATAGGTGGCTAAAAAACCTTATAAATCGCGGTTTTATGCTTATAAATAATTGCGATAGTAAGAGCCGTTGTGTTAAAGTCATAGCATAATGATATTAAGTTATCATTAGCAAACCCTTGGGAGGTGACTCATAATGAACAAAACAGACTTAATTAATGCTGTTGCAGAACAAGCTGAATTAACTAAAAAAGAAGCTGGTTTAGCAGTTGATGCTGTATTCGAATCAATTCAAAACTCACTATCAAACGGTGAAAAAGTACAATTGATTGGTTTCGGTAACTTTGAAGTTCGCGAACGTGCAGCCCGTAAAGGTCGCAACCCGCAAACTGGTAAAGAAATCGACATCCCAGCAAGCAAAGTTCCAGCATTCAAAGCTGGTAAAGCTTTAAAAGATGCAGTTAAATAATGAATTCAATACTTAACAGAAAAGCCCTTTTCGGGGCTTTTCTTTTTATTACATACTTTTTCATTGAATTACTTTTACGACTGAAATTGCTAGATATTGCAAGCAGTTGAACAAAAGTGATTTTATTTTTCTATATATAATGTTAAGATGATTATTGATTAATAACGTGAGGTGCAGACATGGATTCAACATTAAGTACATTAAAAAACCAAATAGATCGTAAGCTTAATGGTATACATAGTCATGAACCAATTCAGTATAATCATCAATTGGCTCATGTACTTGATGCGCAAGATATTTTGCCTGACGCAAAATTAGCATGCCTCGCAATTGATACATCCATGAGTCATCTTGATTCAATCACGAGTAGTCATCTTTCTAAAAATGCGATTCTGATAGGGGATTTGATCAGTGCACATTTTTATACGTTGACAGCATCTATCAATGATTCAGAATATCTAGAAGCTATGAGCAATGCAATCATTAAAGTAAACGAATTAAAAACCGCTTTGCATTACAAAACGCTTTCTCATGACGCGATAAAAGACGCAGTTCGATATATTGAAACTATTTTCCCTGCAATTACCATCCAGCATTTCAATCCAAATGTTGAATTAAGCAACGCAAAAGATAGTTTAATTCAATACGCTTCAGAAAATTATCCAGCGTATCTTAAAGATTATAGTGAAACAGAACTCGAAGCTATTTTTAATGAATTGCGCAGTAATATAAAATAAAGTAGAGGTAATATATATGGCTAAAAATAAAGCAGATAAAGAAAAAGTGCACAAAGTCTTTCAAAACATTTCCACTAAGTATGATCGACTCAATAATATTATCAGTTTTGAACAGCACAAAGTATGGCGTAAACGCGTCATGAAATCAATGCAAGTTAAACCTGGCAGCAAAGCATTAGATGTTTGTTGCGGTACAGCGGACTGGACAATTTCATTAAGCAAGGCTGTCGGTCCTACAGGTGAAGTCATTGGTCTAGATTTCAGTGAAAACATGTTAAAAGTTGGAGAAGAAAAGACTAAAAATATGGCTAACATTCAACTTGTACAAGGCGATGCCATGGAATTACCTTTTGATGATAATGAATTTGATTACGTAACAATTGGTTTCGGATTAAGAAATATCCCTGATTATGTCATTGCACTTAAAGAAATGAACCGTGTTTTAAAACCAGGTGGCATGGTGGTCTGCTTAGAAACAAGCCAACCTACAATCCCAGTTTTCAAACAACTTTATCAATTATACTTTAAATTTGTTATGCCGATTTTCGGTAAGTTTTTCGCTAAATCTAAAGAAGAATATGAATGGCTTCAACAGTCAGCTTTCAACTTCCCAGATCGTGATGAACTTAAAGCGCTGTTCCAATTAGCAGGGTTCAGAGATATTGAAGTTAAAAGTTTCACTGGCGGAGTTGCCGCAATGCATTTAGGGTATAAGGAAAAAGAAACAGCAAAAGGTGATTAATGTGGATAAGCTGAACATTAATAGAGAAGTTAAAAAAATTGAAAGACAACTGAAGGACACAATAAAAAGCAATAATGTTGTATTAGAAGAGGCGGCACACCATTTACTTTCATCAGGCGGTAAACGTGTGCGTCCGTCTTTTGTTATTTTAAGCAGTGAATATGGGGATTCACCTAGAAACAAAGATACTTATAAGATTGCTGTTTCGTTAGAATTGATTCATATGGCAACTTTAGTGCATGACGATGTGATTGATAAAAGTGATAAACGCAGAGGCCGTTTGACTATCAGTAAAAAATGGGATCAAGATACAGCGATATTAACAGGGAATTACTTATTAGCTTTAGCATTAAAACACATTGCATCAATTGAAGACAAAAGAATACATACAATTTTATCACATGCTATTGTAGATGTATGTCGTGGGGAACTCTTCCAATTCCAAGATCAATTCAACTCCAACCAACCTGTCACAAATTATTTACGTCGAATTAACCGCAAAACAGCTTTGTTGATTCAATTAGCGACAGAACTAGGTGCATTATCTGCACATGCAGATACTAAAACGGCTAATAAAATGAAAAGAATCGGACATTATATTGGAATGAGTTTTCAGATTGTCGATGATATTCTAGACTTTACAAGTACTGAGAAACAACTAGGTAAACCAGTTGGCAGCGACTTAATGAATGGTCATATAACGTTACCAGTGCTATTAGAAATCAGAAATAATCCATCATTCAAACAAAAGATTGATGCATTACAACCAAATAGCCCAAAAGAAGATTTTATTTATTGTGTTAATTATATTAGACAATCTGACAGCATCGACCAATCTAAGCAAGTGAGTCGTCATTATTTACAAAAAGCAGTACGTTTGTTAGATGAATTAGAAGAAAACACAGCTACAACATGGTTTAAAAAACTAATTAAGCGTATGGAATCTAGAAATGTATAAAAAACAATCACAAAATATTGAAAGCGCTTAAATAAACTGTTAAACTAAAAATGTATTTATTTAGATTCATAAAAATACACATCTATTTTCAGGAGGATTTGCGAAATGGAAAGAACTTTTCTAATGATTAAACCAGATGGTGTTCAACGTAATATCGTTGGAGAAATCATCACTCGTTTAGAGAAAAAAGGATTAAAACTCGTTGGCGGTAAATTTATGACTGTTTCCAAAGAATTAGCAGAAACACATTACGGTGAACATGCTGATAAACCATTCTACGAAGGTCTTGTTTCATTTATTACTTCAGCACCAGTATTTGCGATGGTAGTTGAAGGTGAAAATGTAGTAGAAGTAACCAGAAATATGATTGGTAAAACAAATCCAACTGAAGCAGCACCAGGTACTATCAGAGGTGACCTAGGCTTAACTGTAGGCAGAAATGTTATTCATGGTTCAGATTCTCCAGAATCTGCGAAAAGAGAAATCAGCTTATGGTTCGAACCTAATGAACTAAGTGTTTACACAGCCAACAATGAAGAATGGTTATACGAATAATAATATAGAGTATACAAATTAAATTCATTTTATCCAATGTAAACCAGATTGAATTACTTATTCAGTCTGGTTTTATTTTTTACCCGCTATAATAGTCAGAAAAATTTTACAATTAAATCATTTTAATTGTTTCTGTCCATATTTCACGTGTGCTATGATAGTAGGTATACTTATTATTACTAATTTGAAATGGAGTGATTGCATAATGAGATTTTTAACTTCTGGAGAATCCCATGGACCGCAACTGACTGTAATTGTTGAGGGCGTTCCAGCTAATTTAGCTGTAACAGCTGAAGATATCAACGTAGAAATGTTTAAACGTCAAGGCGGTTATGGTCGTGGTCGTCGAATGAAAATTGAAAAAGATGCAGTAGAGATTGTTTCTGGTGTGCGTAATGGTTATACATTAGGAAGCCCAATTACTTTTGTAGTGACAAACGACGACTTTACACATTGGAGAAATATTATGGGTGTTGCTCCTATTTCTGAAGAAGAACAAGAACAAATGAAACGTAAAATTTCAAAACCAAGACCTGGTCATGCAGACCTTGTCGGCGGTATTAAATACAATCATCGTGATTTAAGAAACGTCTTAGAGCGTTCATCTGCAAGAGAAACAGCTGCGCGTGTAGCTGTCGGTGCCTTATGTAAAATTTTATTAAAACAATTAGGTATTGATATATATAGCCGTGTCGTTGAAATCGGTGGTATCAAAGATGACGCTGAATATGATTTGGAAACAATTAAATCTCATGAAGATAGTAATGATGTTCGTGTTATCAATGAAGAAAAAGCACAAGCAATCAGAGATAAAATCGATCAAGCTAAAAAAGACGGCGATTCACTTGGTGGTGTCGTACAAGTAATTGTTGATCATATGCCAGTCGGTGTCGGCAGTTATGTTCATTACGATCGTAAATTAGACGGCAGAATTGCTCAAGGAGTAGTCGGTATCAATGCCTTTAAAGGTGTAAGCTTCGGAGAAGGATTTAAAGCAGCCGAAAAACCAGGCAGTCAAATCCAAGATCCAATTCTTTATAATGAAGAAACAGGCTATACACGCGCTTCGAACCATCTCGGCGGTTTAGAAGGCGGAATGAGCAATGGTATGCCGATTGTAGTCAACGGTGTGATGAAGCCTATCCCAACTCTTTATAAACCATTAGCTTCTGTAGATATTGAAACAAAAGAGCCATTCAAAGCTACAATTGAACGTTCAGACAGCTGCGCCGTACCAGCAGCAAGTATCGTTTGTGAACATGCAGTAGCATTTGAAATTACGAAATCATTATTAGAAGAATTCCAATCAAACTATATGGAACAACTTCAAGCACAAGTAGAAGAACGCAGACAACGTAACATTGAATTTTAAAATCAAAGGTGATTAAGATGCAACTGATGACAACATATCAAGACAATAACTATCCTATTATTATTCAGCATGATGCAATGACTCATTTAAGTACTTTTTTGTCACAATACAGAGATGTCGCTTTCATTGTTGATAAAAATGTAGCAAGTTTTCATCCAACCAAAATAGAACAAGCAACTTCAGCTATCAAATCAAATCAGATTTCACATATGATTTCAGTAAAAGGAAACGAACAAACGAAGTCCTTTTCTGTTTATGAGTCTGTGCTTGAACAACTTTTAGAAACAGGTATCACACGTAATACATGTATAGTCGCTATCGGGGGAGGCGTGGTTGGAGATTTTGCCGGATTTGTAGCTGCAACATTATTACGTGGCGTAGATTTTATACAAGTACCAACAACCATTCTTGCACATGATTCAAGCGTTGGTGGTAAAGTAGGTATCAATACGCCTCAAGGTAAAAACTTAGTAGGTGCTTTTCATCGTCCTAAAGCTGTTATATATGACTTAGACTTTTTAACATCATTACCTTATGTTGAAATCAGCAGTGGCTACGCTGAAGTATATAAACACGCATTATTGAACGGCGAAAGTGCGCTAAGAGAAATTGAAGCAGCTTATCCAAATATAACTGCATTATCAGAACTTAACCAATTAGATGATTTCTTACTTAAAGGTATTGAAACAAAACTGAATATCGTTGTTGCTGATGAACATGAACAAGGGAAACGCAAATTCTTAAATCTTGGTCATACCTTTGGACATGCGGTTGAATATCATGAGAAAATACCACATGGTCACGCAGTAATGATTGGTATCATTTATCAATTCATTGTTTCTAATCTCATTTTAGACACAAATTATGATATCCAACACTTCGTAGATTATATGCAAAAATTGGAATATCCGCTTAATGTTGTTTTAAATGCTGAATTCCAACCTTTATTAAATTTAATGTTAAAAGATAAGAAAAACGATCAAAATGGCGTTCAGATGGTGCTCTTGTCTGAAATTGGCAAACCAGTGGTGACACATGTTGATAATACTGTGCTCAAAAATGCATTTGAACAACTACAAAACCTGTTAAAGTGAGTGAAACTAATGAGTAAAACTGAAGAAATCAATGTTCAAGGTCCTTTACGCGGTGAAATAGAAGTACCTGGTGATAAATCTATGACACACCGTGCGATTATGTTAAGTTCATTAGCAGAAGGACAATCAACTATTTATAAACCTTTATTGGCAGAAGACTGCCTACGTACAATTCAAATATTTCGCCAACTTGGTGTTGAGTTTAAAGTTGAAGATGATAAAGTAATTGTAAATTCTCCAGGTTATCAAAAATTCGTTACACCACATCAAACCTTGTATACGGGTAATTCAGGTACGACGACACGTATCATGGCTGGATTACTTAGTGGATTAGGAATTGATTCTGTATTATCTGGTGACGAATCTATCGGCAAACGACCTATGAACAGAGTCATTGATCCTTTAACTGAGATGGGCGCTGCAATTCGCGGTATTGATGGCAATTATACACCTTTAATTATCAATAAAGGACAAATTAAAGGCATCGATTATAAAATGCCAGTAGCAAGTGCACAAGTTAAAAGTGCCATTCTATTTGCGAGCTTATTTTCTGATGCGTCTTCTATAATCCACGAGATAGGTATTACACGCAACCACACGGAAACCATGTTTGCACATTATCAAATACCGATTAAAACTGATGGTATGACAATCGAAACGACACCACGTGCGATTGATTCTATTCAAGCCAGAGATTTTAAAGTGCCGGGTGATATTTCATCAGCTGCTTTCTTTATTGTTGCAGCATTAATTACACCAGACAGCGATATTACAATTCATAATGTAGGAATGAATGAGACACGTTCTGGTATTATAGATATAGTACAAAAAATGAATGCGAACATTGAAATTTTCAATGTGACAGAAGGGGCGGAACCTACAGCTTCTTTACGCATCAAATACACACCCGATTTAAAACCACTCGACATATCAGGCGAATTAATTACACGCGCTATCGATGAAATTCCAATCGTTGCTTTGTTATGTACACAAGCACAAGGTTCAAGCGTGATTAAAGATGCAGAAGAGTTAAAATACAAAGAAACGAATCGAATTGAAACAACTTCAGATGAACTCGGCTTACTCGGCTTTGAAGTTCATCCAACCAATGATGGTTTTGTGATTCATCCATCTACATTCGAACATGCAGCAGAGGTAAGTTCTTACACTGATCATCGCATTGGAATGACCTTGGCAATTGCGTCACTATTAGGAACTGAACCGCTTCACATCAAACGATTCGATTCAGTCAACACTTCATTCCCAGAATTCTTACCTTTACTTAAATCGATAGCACAGAAAGGATAATTTGAAAGTATGGAAGATACACAAAAATTAATTGATGATATTCATCTGCAAAAAATAGATAACTTAGACAGCAGAGTTGAGCAAGCAATTTCAACAGCTGATGACGATACATTATTCATGTTAGGAGAAACACTCTATAACTATGGTTTAACTCCTCAAGGTTTAGAAGTATTCAGAGCCTTATACAATAAATATCCAAACGAACCAGAATTATTGATTTATTTCATTGATGGATTGATTTCTGAGGATAAGACAGATGAAGCTTTAGAATATTTGAGCCAAGCAGACCTGAGTACAGAACGTTTAATGTTAGAAGCAGATTTATATCAACAAATTAATATGCTTGAAGTAGCCATTGATAAAGTCCAAGAAGCGATTGAGTTAGAACCGAATGATCCCGTTCTGCATTTCGCCCTTGCTGAATTGATGTACTTCGATGGGCAATATTTACGTGCGTCTGCAGAATATGAAACAGTTCTAGAAACTGGTGAATATATGGTAAACGGGGTCAACTTGTATGCGCGACTTGCAGATAGTGCTTTACAAAGCGGTAACTATGACGACGCAATTAAACTATATGACGACATTCATGAGCAAGACATGACCCCAGAAGACTATATGAAGAAAGCATTAGCATATGAAAAAAATGAATTAGTTCAAGAAGCCATTAAAATTATGAGCACATTAATGGAAAAAGACCCTGATTACATTCAAGGCTATTTTTATCTCCAACAGCTTTATTTACATCAAAGAGATTATAAGTCAGCCATTGAAGTCGGTCACGAAGGTTTACGACTTAATGTTTTCTACAAAGAGCTAATGTTATCAACAGGTAAACTCGAATTAGATCAAGGAGATGCTGAAAAAGGGGTAAAACTCTTACTTAACGCATTAGAAGTAGATAACGCTTATCAAGAACCTTTAATTGAACTTAGCAGCTATTATCGTACTAAAGAAGATAATGAATCGATTATCGCACTCTTACAATATGCGAGCGAAGACGATTTAGATCCTCGCTTTATGTGGAACTTAGCTTATGCGTTAGGGGCAGAAGAACGTGATAAAGAAGCGCAGCATTTCTTCGATCTCGCTTATCCTACATTTGAAAATAATCCTGATTTCTTAGGAGATTATTACTTCTTCTTAATTGAAACAGGACAAATTGCACAAGCTAAACAATTATTACCTAAATTATTAGAACTTGATCCAAACAATGATGAATGGCAACAAGAAGCTGAACGACTGCAATACGATTAAGGTGTTGGTGAATTTTAATGAGAGATTATGAAAGTTTAAATCTGCAGAAGAAAAACTTGATTGATTATTTACTCTTTCAATATGGATTTAAATCTAGGATCAGCGTATGGGTATTGAATTTAATCAAGTCTGATATTCAGCGTTTAGAGAGCGTATATTTTGTAGATGAACCATTATCACATCGCAATACACTTGAACTTGCGGTGAATGAAACCTCAAGTATTGGAATTAAACTTACGCTTGATCAGAAGCAGTATCATAATACCAATGAAATCTTCCGTCTTGTCGCATACGATAAGCCTGTGTTGGATATCAAAATTCATATCCCTAAAAGAGATATACGTATTGATGAAATTTTATTAGCACAATTGTTAACTTCACCAGAATATACGTCTCATTTGAGCGATCTGCATGCGGTCACAACGACACCGCAGGCTGAATTATCATTGATTCACCGTCTACAAAATACAATAGATTTAAGCTTGCAAATCAATGATCCTGAATACTTCTATCGACTGTCTCACTTATTAAATACGATTAAAGCGAAATCTTATAATTTCCCAACAAAGGAATGAAAGCGATGAGTATCTTGCAGTGGTGGAAATGGGCGTTATATGCACGCCCATTTCTTTTATTAGTTTTAGTTTGTAATATTTTAGGTACAATTTACGGTTACATATGGTATGGCAGTCAGTTAAAAGAAGCTGCATGGTATTATTGGATATTTATTCCAGATAGTCCCACAGCTTCGCTCTTTTTGTGTATTGTCATTTTGTTGTTCTTGTTGAATAAACAGTGTTCTATCATAGAAGCATTAGCATTTATGACGCTCATCAAGTATGGTATATGGGCTGTTATCATGAATTTGATTTTATTTTATCAATACGATGAAATTACAATCAGCGGGATGATGTTATTAGTGTCACATGGCATCATGGCATTTGAGGCCATATTATTTTATCCACGCTTCAAAATCACTTTAGGTGCAGGTCTCATTGCGATTATTTGGATATTCCATAATGACTTAATAGACTATGTCTTTATGCAGTTTCCATACTATCCGTTTATCGATACGCATTTAGAACTTGTTGCATATATTGCGTTTATATTAAGTACGCTATGCATCATTTTATATTTTTATTTAAAACCTTTGATACGACGCAAATTAATTGACCAAAGTTTACGTTCTCAGTAAAATAATGTTATAAAGGAGTGAGCATTTTGTCTTTAGTAAGTATGATAATTTATTTTGCAATATTAATGATTTTGCCGCTTTGGGCACAACATAAAGTTAAATCTAACTACGAAAAATATTCACAAGTCAGATCGACAAGTGGTAAAACTGGACGAGAAGTGGCTGAAGAAATATTACACGCCAATGGTATCAATGATGTTGAAGTACTAGAAGGTCAAGGTTTCTTATCAGACCACTATGACCCGACTAAAAAAGTAATTCGTTTATCTCCTGCGAACTACAATCGTCCAAGTGTTGCTGCAACAGCGATTGCGGCACACGAAGTAGGGCATGCGATTCAAGACGCTCAAGGTTATTTCTACTTGAGATTCAGACACGCATTGTTCCCATTAGCTAATATCGGTAGCAGCTTGTCATACATTTTAATTATGGCAGGTATCGTATTAACTTCGATGCAAATGGCAATCGGTTCTACAGCGTTATGGATTGGGATTTTCTTAATGGCATTTGCAGTGTTGTTCTCAATCATCACATTACCTGTAGAATTTGATGCAAGTAAACGTGCGATGAATAATATCAAATCATTGCATATCGTTAATGACAAAGAATATAAACATGCACGCAAAGTATTGAGTGCTGCAGCAATGACATATGTAGCTTCAACAGCTGTTGCAGTTGCAGAATTATTAAGATTTATCTTAATTGCACGCTCAAGCGATTAATTTAATAAAGTAATGAAACCTTGCTCTCGCAGCAAGGTTTCAGACCGTAGACAAACTACCGTTATAACTTGAAAAAGTGTAACGGTAGTTTATTTTTTTTATGAAATTTTCGAAAATATGTATAAAAATCTTTATAATAGAAGTCCTCACGGACTCTTATGTAAG
>NZ_JAHMSB010000015.1:0-42811 GCF_018986355.1 Staphylococcus sp. CWZ226
GCTTACATAAGAGTCCGTGAGGACTTCTATTATAAAGATTTTTATACATATTTTCGAAAATTTCATAAAAAAAATAAACTACCGTTACACTTTTTCAAGTTATAACGGTAGTTTGTCTACGGTCTGGCATCCACTTCATATCGGAGTGGATGTTTTTATTTCTTTAACTATCTACTACTTAGCATTATATGAACCTATATAGCTCATAACAAAATAAGCAAACGCTCTTTGAATGAACATAATTGCTATTGATTGAAACGTAATTCTGAGTGGATGATTGCTTAGCGAAAAAGAAACATAATTGCATATACTCTATACCCCTATACCGTATATGTTATACTAAAGTTGTATTTACTATATCAATATATTTAGGAGGTATTATTTTGTCGAATCATGAACATACACATAAAAATGGACAACATAAACACCATGAGCATACGACTGATAACGGTCACGATCATCACATGCATCATCATGGGAATTTTAAGCGTAAATTCTTTATTTCTTTAATTTTCACGATACCGATTATTATTTTATCACCTATGATGGGTATTCAATTACCATTTCAAGTTACTTTTTCTGGATCAGACTGGATTGTTTTAATTCTATCGACCATTTTATTCTTTTATGGTGGTATGCCCTTCTTATCAGGCGCTAAGGATGAAATCGCTTCTAAAAAACCAGGCATGATGACATTAGTAGCACTTGGTATTTCAGTAGCTTATTTCTATAGTTTATATGCATTTTACATGAATAACTTTAGTGATTCATCGTCGCATACAATGGATTTCTTCTGGGAGTTAGCAACTTTAATTATAATTATGTTATTAGGCCACTGGATTGAGATGAACGCAGTAGGCAGTGCTAGTAGTGCCCTTAAAAAAATGGCCGAACTACTCCCCAATACTGCAGTTAAGGTAACTGAGGATGGTCAACGTCAAAAACTTAAAATCTCGGATATTCATAATGGTGATATTGTAGAAATCAAAGCAGGTGAAAGTATTCCAACAGACGGAGTAATTGTTGAAGGTAAAACATCGATTGATGAATCATTAGTTACTGGAGAATCTAAAAAAGTTCTAAAAAACAAGAACGATAAAGTTATCGGTGGTTCAATGAATGGTTCTGGCACAATTCAAGTTAAAGTAACTGCAACTGGAGAAGATGGCTATTTATCTCAAGTTATGGGGTTAGTAAGCCAAGCTCAAAATGATAAATCAGATGCTGAACTTCTTTCTGATAAAGTCGCAGGGTACTTATTTTATTTTGCAGTAATTAGTGGATTAATTGCGTTTATTGTTTGGATACTGATACAAAACGATATTGATTTTGCGCTTGAACGCTTAGTAACTGTATTGGTCATTGCTTGTCCGCACGCTTTAGGTTTAGCTATACCCTTAGTTACAGCACGTTCTACTTCTATAAGTGCACATAATGGATTAATTATAAAAAATAGAGAATCTGTAGAAATCGCACAACACATCGATTATATTATGATGGATAAAACAGGTACATTAACTGAAGGAAATTTTTCAGTTAACCATTATGAAAGTTTTACTGACGAATTTAGTCATAAAGAAATATTAAGTTTGTTTGCTTCATTAGAAAGCAGCTCTGAACATCCGCTCGCTGTTGGAATTGTCGAATATGCAAAAGAAGAAAACATTTCTTATTCATATCCTGAAGATGTTAATAATATTTCAGGTGTGGGATTAGAAGGCAGTGTTGATGGTAAAGAAATTAAAATTGTAAATGCCTCATATTTAGATAAAAAGGATTTGAAGTATAATAAAAAACAATTTAAAGAACTTGCTCAGCAAGGTAACTCTATTAGTTATTTAATTTATGAACAACAAGTGATTGGCATTATCGCCCTAGGAGATCAAATCAAAGAAAGTTCAAAACAAATGGTCTCAGATTTAATAGCGAAAAACATCACACCAGTTATGCTTACAGGAGATAATCATGAAGTAGCACAAGCAGTGGCTAAAGAATTGGGAATTAAAGATGTTCATGCGCAATTAATGCCTGAAGATAAAGAAAGAATCATAAAAGATTATCAGAAAAAAGGCAGTAAAGTAATGATGGTCGGCGATGGCATTAATGATGCGCCAAGTTTAGTCAGAGCAGACATCGGAATGGCAATCGGTGCAGGTACAGACGTAGCTGTTGAATCAGGTGATGTCATACTTGTCAAAAGTAATCCTTCTGATATTATTAACTTCCTTACCCTATCAAAAAATACAATGCGGAAAATGGTTCAAAACTTATGGTGGGGTGCTGGATATAACATCATTGCAGTACCTCTTGCAGCTGGTGTACTAGCATTTATGGGCATAATACTCTCACCTGCTGTCGGAGCAATACTCATGTCTTTAAGTACAATTATCGTTGCGATTAATGCTTTCACATTAAAATTAAAATAAATGATTCAATGAGATATAACCACTTTCATCAACAATTTATGAAAGTGGTTATTTTTAGTAAATGCCTATTTATTTGTACTATTGACCAGTTACAAAGGGAAAGGGACTTTTCACAAAAATAAAAAAGCCAAATGATTATGCATCAATTGGCTACTACTTTTAAAAATTCAACTTAAGTAGGCATGAACTCTCCTCTTTATAAATCTTCAACTTTAAACTGGCATGAACTCTCCTTTTTGAATCATTCAACTTAAATAGGCATGAATACTCCTACTTTTATTCACATGTGTTGTATTCAAATGCATTATACACTAAGCGTTATTTTCGACACAAGAAATTTTATAATGATAACAAATAATAGTTCACATTAAAATTGATTTAGTTGATTCCTTTTAACTTAAAAGGGTATTAAACAACTAAATACATAGAAAAGGATGAACCAATCATGAAAAAGTTAATTATACCGTTATTTAGTTCCCTATTACTATTAACTGCTTGTGGTAATAGTGATGAAAGTAATAAAGAAACTGCGAAAAACGAAACTAAAACACATGAAAAAGAGAATAAAAATAAGGAAAAAAAACAGAAGAAGAAAAATGAACAAAATAATAATCAAGAAAAACAAGAAAATAGTGAATCTACAGAACAAGTTAATGAAGATTCTGTAAACGATCAAGCAAATATTGAAAATTCTTTCACACAACAAAATGTTAATGAACAAAACCAACAAAAAGTAGATTCAAATCAAGAGCACTATCAAAGCAACACACAAGAACCAACATATGAAGAGCAAATGCGTGCCAATGCAGAAGTAGCTAAACAACATGGATATACCGGAATACCTAATGGTGATATGGGGGCTACTGAAGAAATGAATGAATTTTTGCAAAATCAAAATAATAATCATGAAACAGAAAGTAAACCAAGTAATTGGATTCAGGATCAAATAGACTGGAATAATGCAACTGAGTCGGAAAAAGAACAAATTAGAAAAAACGATGCTGAAAAATATGGAGTTGAATATAATCCTGAAGATTATATTGAATAGCATTGTATAAATGTTATCTGTATAATCTACCTCAAATCATACAAAGATAAAACCATTCAAGCTTCTTGTATTTCAAGTGCTTGAATGGTTTTTAATAAAAAGAATTCAAAAATGTGAACTAATTACAAACTGCAATAAAAGAAAGTCATATAAAAAGATATAACCCTAATAACATAAAAATGTTTTAGATAAAAAATTAATTAGACAATTTTAGTACGGCGCACTTTAACAAAGATTTTCTACTGTTACTTCAACATTAATATATTTCATTCATAATGATATTTACAAGAAGCAACTAATATAGATTCATTAGTCACTTGATAAACTAATCTATATTCTTGTGTAATTCGTCTACTCTACCAACCAGTGAATTGTCCTTTTAACAATTCCTTCTAACATGCCATCTCTTTCAATGCTCTTAATCAAAACAATGATTTTCTTCCCTACTTTTTTATCTTGAACTAGCCAGTTCTTATAATCTTCAGATGTAATTACTTATCGATCCATACTTGTACCACTTTACCTTTTTCTAGTTATTCCATTGATTGTTTTAAATATGCTGTATTGGCAGAGTTCTGTTGTAAATAGAGAATTTCTATGTTTGTACTATGATCTGACCCAGAAACCAAAACACCGTTATTGTTATTTGGTGTAGTAGTATTAGCTTCATCATTTTTGTTTGGTTGATTCATTGAATGTAATTCATTAAACATGGTTATCACCACTGCTATCAAAGAAAACTTATACTTATATTGCATATATTATAATAGTATTTCTTTATAACTATAATATCCAAAAACAATGTCATGAGCTTTTTAAAACAGTCTGCATATGTCCATTTTAATAAATACTATTCTTAAAAAAGATTCTCAACCAAAAAAACTCTAACCCCTTGATATCCAAGAAGTTAGAGAAAAACAAAGCATCTATATTGAGTTAAAACGTAAGTTATAATTAATTTCAATTTAGTCTTATGATAATAACGGAGAGTGAGGGATTCGAACCCTCGAGACGCTTGTGGCGCCTACACACTTTCCAGGCGTGCTCCTTCGGCCAACTCGGACAACTCTCCATGTATACAAATTAAAAAATCAGAAACGATAATTCGTTTCTGATTGAATGACTCCTACGGGACTCGAACCCGTGTTACCGCCGTGAAAGGGCGGTGTCTTAACCGCTTGACCAAGGAGCCGTGGCTCCACAGGTAGGACTCGAACCTACGACCGATCGGTTAACAGCCGATAGCTCTACCACTGAGCTACTGTGGAATAATAAGTAATTTGGAGCGGGTGATGGGAATCGAACCCACAACATCAGCTTGGAAGGCTGAGGTTTTGCCATTAAACTACACCCGCATTAACGATTATGGGGCGGCTGATGGGAATCGAACCCACGAATGTCGGAACCACAATCCGATGTGTTAACCACTTCACCACAACCGCCAGACAAATAATAAAAATAAGAATGGTTCAGGACAGAGTCGAACTGCCGACACATGGAGCTTCAATCCATTGCTCTACCAACTGAGCTACTGAACCTTAATTAATAATGGCGGTCCCGACGGGAATCGAACCCGCGATCTCCTGCGTGACAGGCAGGCGTGTTAACCGCTACACTACGGGACCCCTTGAAAAAAGATATGTATTGCGGGAGGCGGATTTGAACCACCGACCTTCGGGTTATGAGCCCGACGAGCTACCGAACTGCTCCATCCCGCGGTAATATTATTAATCTTGCGACTTACCTATTCATCATATCACAATTTGTTAACCAATGTCAAACCTTTTTTAACAATTTGTGAATTTTATTTTCAAAACGTTAAAGTTGTTTCGAATTTGTTATCTCTTTTTTCAAGACAATACCTAGTATATCGACTTCCCTATCTTGCGTCAACCAGTTTCTGTTAGAAATAAGTGTAATAAATATATAATTGTTATAAATTTTTATTTTTAGAGTGCAAATGGTCTCTTTTTATTTACAAATCAGTGATGCTTAAGCTTTCCTTTTGTAAATTTCTTTAAGGTTACAGTAGATATTGCGTTATTTTATATCCCCTCTTAATAAAAATTCAGCAACTTAAAACGCGAATCATGCTTCAAGTTTTAAGTTACTGATTATTAATTTTATATTTAAACCATTTCTTCGCTTTCTGCGAGAAAGCCATTTCGGTTCAAATCATCTATCGCATTATCTAAGATCTTTTCAGTGTCTGCAGATAATGTATGCAGATGAATACCATCTGTTAATTTCGCTAACATTGTACCTTTAAAGCGTGTCATTTCTTCTACAAACGCTTGAATATCTTCTTCAGTTTCAATCATCAATTCAGCACGGATACTGCCATATACGGGATGCTCAACAGAAACATCATCAATCATTGCGCCATTTTCAACGATAAGTTTTAATTCTTCTTCCATCTCATCATAATCATGTTGGCACATTACCACACGTTTACAGCTTTTTCCTTGAGGTTCAATGTCCATAAAGTAACCCTTGCTTGTTGAACTGATCGCATATTCTTTCGTTTTTAAGTGTGAGATATCTTTCACGATAATTTGTCGCGAGACACCAAAACGTTCACTCAGTTCTGAACCTTTAATGGGTCGTGTCGAACTTTGTAAGAGTTCAACGATTTCAGTTCGTCGCTGATCCGCTTGACTCATGGGCAGCCACTCCTTCTAATATCTTATCTATTTCATTAAAACATGTATCAATTTCACCTAATGTTGAATTGCTTGAAAATGAAATACGTACATATTGATCCGCTTCATGTTCTGTTTGTTTAATCTTCTCAATTAAACCCTCACTCAATAATAAACCATGACCGCATGCTGTACCAGTTGAGATACATATATTACGGCTAGATAAAGATTGCATAATATATTGACCTTCAAATTGCGGTGTTAACAATCCAATAATATGAGGTGCTTGTTTATCACTTCTTAACACACTAAAACCAGATGCTAAAGCACGTTCAGTCGCATATTGATGGAGCTTTGTTAAATGTTCATAACCCGCATCTAATGATAAAGCTCTTGTCATTGCTAAGATGCCAGGCACATCTAACGTACCATTACGTGTACCTTCTTCATGGAAGTAATGTATATTTGTAGGTCGCACTGACTTGTGTTCAATCAACAATGCCCCTACACCTTTAGTACCTTTAAATTTATGCCCAGAGAACGCATATGAAGTAAAAGCTTGAATCGCTTTATCTTCAATCTTTTGTACAGCTTGTACACCATCCACATGAAATGGAATATTGTATGCTTGTGCGAATTCAGCAATTTCATGCACTGGTAGAATATAACCAATTTCAGAATTCACATGTTGTGCAATAATCAATACTGTCTCATCATCTACTAGTGCTTCTAAAGCTGCTAAGTCGATTGTACCTTCGTTTGTTAAAGGCATTTCTACGATTTCAAATTGTTTTTTATATGGTTCTAATGCTGCATAAATAGAAGGATGCTCATAAGGCGAAACTAAAACCTTTCCTTCTTGTGCTTGTGATAAATAAATATCAATTGCGATTTGGTTTGCATGTGATCCACTTGTTGAGAATAAAACTTCTTTATCCGTATTGAAATGTTTTTGAATATAGTGTCGGCTAGAATTCAAAGCTTCTCTTGCCATTTCTCCACCGACATGTAAACTCTCACTATTAAAAAACAACGTTTGTTGTGCTTCATTATATATTGCCAGCGCTTCTTTTGATGGTTGTGTTGTCGCTGCATTATCTAAATAAATCATATCTTTTCTCCCCCACTTGCAATTATCTTACTTTTATGACAAAATCATTGCATACATATATGTTAACATAATTGTATATATTAATGTAAATAGAGGTGTAAACATGAAACGTGTCATTGTCGTTGGGAGCGGAATTGCTGCACTCTCGTTTGTTCGTCAATTACAAGATGATATCGAAGTGATTTGTATCACTAAGGACAAGCTTGCTGAAAACAACAGTAATTTTGCCCAAGGTGGCATATGTTTTTCAAAAAGAGAAGAAGATGAAGCAATCAGCCATAGCCAAGATACTTATGAAGCCGGAGCTGAAATGGGAGATTTTAATGTAATCCAAGAAGTCATTACGAAAAGCTATCCTTTGATTCAAGCACTCGTAGATGAAGGTGTCCCATTCGATTCAAACCCAGTCACACATCATTTAGATTACGCAATGGAAGGCGCACACTCAGCTGCAAGAATTTTGCATGCTGGCGGTGATCAAACTGGTAAGTATATCGCACAACATATGGTAGAACATCTTTCTCATCCACACTTATCCATAATGGAATCAACAGAAGTCATTGATTTAATTTATAACCATGAACATCAAGTCTGTGGCGTACTTGTTTTAGATAGTACTGACGAACAACAAATCATTGAAGCAGATAGTGTCGTGTTCGCAACAGGAGGTATTAACAACCTCTTCCCTACTAACTCTAATATACCACATACCATTGCATCAGGATGTGTGGTCGCATTACGTCATGACATTGCTTTAGAAAGTATGGAAATGATTCAATTCCACCCTACTTTATTAGGTGAACCTGAACATGCCTATAGTTTAGTGTCTGAAGCTGTTAGAGGTGACGGTGGTGTGCTAGTCAATGAACAAGACATTCCATTTATGGATAAAATACATCCGATGAAAAGCTTGGCTCCACGTGATGTGACTAGTCGTGCAATCTATCATCAACAACAAGAAGGTCACCAAGTCTTTTTAGATATTAGTACGATTTCGAATTTTGCAGAGCGTTTCCCTACTATTTACAAAGCTGTTCAAGCACATTATCCTGAAGCGATTGCCAAACAACGTATCCCTGTTACACCAGGCGCACACTATACCGTCGGCGGCATTAAATCAGAGATTGATGGCACAACAAGTCTTGAAGGCGTGTATGCGATTGGAGAAGCGGCTTGTACAAACTTTCATGGTGCCAACCGCTTAGCCAGTAATTCATTATTAGAAGGTTTAGTTATGGGTGCTTTATGTGCCGAGAAGTTAAATCAAACTTTACAACCTGTCAGTCATAGTCATTTTAATCCAGTATTTAAAATACCTTCTATCTCAGCTGATAGAGCTGCACAATTACAACAAAAAAGTTTTGACATTTTAGGTGTGGAACGTAAAGGAATTAAAATGCAAAACTATTTGAAAGAAATTGAACAGACATTATTCGAAACATCTGAAACAGAATATGTCGATAAAGCAAAATGGCAACGTTATTGTACTGTCAAATTACTACAAATCGTCTGTACAGCAGCGCTTGCTCGTCAAGAATCAAGAGGCGTACATTACAGACTTGATTATCCACATCAAGATAAGCAATTACAATTTGAACTTATTGAAATCAATTCAGGAGGCATGGAACATGTTAAATCCACTACTCGTCAGAGAGAAAATCACTCAATATTACATTGAAGATAATCAATATGGTGATTTAGCAACACACATCTTTGATCAGACACAACAAGGTACAATGTACTTAAAATCAAAAGATAACGGTATCTTTTGCGGCGAAACTATCATCAAAGAAGGATTCAAGTTATTAAAGAGTCACATCGATATCGACCAAAAAATCAAAGATGGTGAGACAGTCAAACCTGGTGATATCATCGCTGAAATTACAGGCCCTGTTTACGTATTACTTACTATGGAACGTATTGTTCTGAACTTAATTCAACGTATGTCAGGTATTGCCACACAAACACATCGTATCGCAGAAAAAATTGCGCATACTTCTACGCGCATTGTAGATACAAGAAAAACAACACCAGGCTTAGGTATCTTTGAGAAATTTGCGGTGACTGTTGGAGGTGGTTTGAACCATCGTCGTTCTTTAAATGATGGATTGATGTTGAAAGATAACCATATCGCTTTCTCTGAATCAATGGAAATTGCGATTCAAAACGCTAAAAAAGTTGTAGGTCCAATGGATAAAATTGAAGTAGAAATTGAAAATGAAGAGATGCTTAACACAGCAATCGATCAAGATGTAGACATCATTATGTTTGATAACCAAACACCAGAATGGATTGCTGAACATATTAAAGCAGTTCCTCAACATATTCAAACTGAAGCTTCTGGTAATATTAACGAAACTAATGTCGTTGCGTACGCTGAAACTGGCGTAGATTTCATTTCAATGGGTGCTCTATTTTATGCGCAAAACGCGCTCGATATTTCTGCAAAGGTTGTGATTTAAATGTTTAACCCAATGTTATCTGTATCAAAGGAAATTCCTGAAAAGTATCTTAAAATGTCAACTGAGGAGTTAGAACAACATATTCAATCTATTAAAGATGATTTAGGTGATCGCCTATTCATGCCGACACATCATTATCAAAAAGATGAGGTCGTTCAATTTGCCGATATTACGGGTGATTCATTAGAACTTGCTCGTATCTGTAAAGAAAATACTGCTGCTGAATACTTCGTATTTAACGGTGTACACTTTATGGCAGAAACAGCAGACATCTTAACAGACGACCACCAAGACATTTATCTACCAGATTTATCTGCTGGTTGTTCTATGGCAGACATGGCAAATATCACACAAGCTTTACATGGCTATGATGTTTTAACACAAGAATTCAACTTAGATATCTTGCCATTAACTTATGTCAATTCTACTGCAGCGATTAAAAAGTTCGTTGGCGAACACGGTGGTTCATGTGTAACTAGCGGTAACGCAAAATCAGTAGTGGATTGGGCATTGAAACAAGGTAAAGTTATTTTATTCTTACCTGACCAACACTTAGGACGTAATACAGCATATGATTTAGGCATTCCACTTGAACAAATGGCAGTATGGGATCCAATTGCTAAAGAACTTGTTTATGAAGGCAAACTTGAAGATTTACGTATTGTTTTATGGAAAGGTCATTGTTCTGTACATGAGAAATTCCATAAAGCACATATCGATTTAGCACGTGAACGTGATCCTGAAATCAACGTGATTGTACACCCTGAATGTGAATTCGAAGTGGTACAAGCTGCTGATTATGCAGGCTCAACACGCTACATTATTGAAACTATCAAAAACGCACCAAAAGGTTCTCGTTGGTTAATCGGAACTGAAATAAATTTAGTGAATCGTTTAAAAGATACTTACACAGACATCACGATTGATTCATTAAACCCATTAATGTGTTCATGTTTGACTATGAACCGTATTGACCTTCCTCACCTAGCTTGGTGTTTAGATAAAATTTTAGATGGCAACCGTGATAACATCATCAAAGTTGATGCTGAAACAGCAAAATATGCGAAAGAAAGCTTAGATCGTATGTTAAGCATTACTTAATATAAAATGAAAAGGTCTCTCTGAACGAGTAAATACGTCAGAGAGACCTTTTTTATCAATGATTTAATTAGCCATGCGTTTAATCATATTATTCTTTAATGCGAGGAAAGTATCATAACCATCCTCAGTCGTAAAATGACCCGCTTCATCAATAACCTTCATATCACCATCAAAAGCTTGAACTAAACGCTCTGTATCTTGATATGGAACATTCGAATCATCTTTAGATGCGATACCATAGAAATAGTCAATACGTGATTTTAAGTCTTCAATGTCTAATGTAACATCTGGAACATGTAAATCAGGATTTACACCTTCAGCATTCGGACCAAACCCTGCAATACTGAAGAACCCTTCAATACGAATATCTGGATGTTGTTCTAAATATTTCAGCCCCGCAAGCGTACCGAAGCCATGTGTTACGAAATATGTTTCATATTGTGAAATTTCAATTTGCTCATTTAACTGCTTTAACCATTCTTCCATATTGACTGGTAAGTCATGTTGGATATTAACGATATCTGAATGATATCCTTCTAGTCTTAATGATTGTTCTAACCATTCATACCAATTTGAGTGGGCGTCAGCACCTTGAGCATGAATTAAAACAATATTAGTCATGTTCTTCACCTCTTGCTCTTTCAAAAAGAAAATGACCTGAAATATCAGTTTAAATGTATTGAAAACCGTCTCCTATCTTCTGTGCTCATCAAAAGATATTTAGCGATTTACAATCGTCATTAAAACTTAGGTTCAGGTCATCTTTCTCTTGTGTATTTCTCATACCTATAATATAAAATCCATCATATTATCTCATCGTCTTCAATTATAAGATTAATCCTATTTGATAAAAAGGTCAATCTTTTTCATTACAATTCGACATGTCAAAACATTTATTGTACAACTTCTGCTAAAGATTCTGCGGCATCTTTACCTTGTTGAATACAATCAGGTAAACCGACCGCTTCAAATGCTGCACCTGTAATACGTAAGTGCGGATACGTATGTTTGATATGATCTTGAATACGTCGCACTTGTTGAATATGACCTACATGATACTGTGGCATGCTTTTTGGCATACGATGAACAATTGAAAATTCCGGATCGCCTTTAATATCCATCATTTGACTTAAATCACGACGTACTGTCGCAACAATCTGTTCATCATCCATTTCTTCTAAAATGTTATCACCAGATTTTCCGACATAAGCACGTAACAAAACTTTGCCTTTTGGTGTTGTAAATGGCCATTTTTTGCTGGTCCATGTACAAGCGGTAATACGAGTATTAGAAGTTCTCGCAATCACAAAGCCAGTACCATCATACGTATTGACCACATCTTTTTCATCAAATGCTAAAACAACCGTCGCTACAGAAGTACTTTCCATTGTTTTAAAGTAATCTAATGCTGGATCTTCTGAGAACCATTGCATAAATGTTTGATGTGGTACTGTTACTAAGACGCCGTCATAAAAGTGTTTTTCGCCGTTATAAACAACGTTATATCCTTTTTGGAAACCAATGATATCTTCTACTTTAGTTTGATATTGGATCGTTGTACCTTGCTCAATCACTGCATGCGTTAACGCTTCGATAAAAGAAGATAAACCATGTCTGAATTGCTTAAATTGCCCTTTAGGTGCACCAGGATACAATTGTTTTTTTCGTTGTCTTAATAACTTCTCATGGCGCATACCTTTGATCAAACTGCCGAACTCCTCTTCTCTTTCTTTAAAGTTAGGAAACGTACTCATTAAGCTTAATTTATCGATATCCGTACCATAAATACCACCCATTAAAGGTTCAATCAGATTTTCCAATACTTCATCGCCTAAACGTTGTCTGAAGAAATCTCCTACAGAAATATCTCCATCCATTTCAATAGGTTTCTTAGTTAAATCCATAGCGGCACGTAATTTACCTTTTAATGAGATTAATTGTGTTGTCATAAAAGGTTTTAAATCTGTCGGTATACCCATGATAGAACCACCAGGTATCGGATATAAACGGTTACGTGCATAGATATAAGATTGTCCTGTTTGGTTGGTAATCAATTCATCACCTAAGCCCACTTCTGTCGCAAGATCAGTCATAATTGTTTTGCGACCCAAATAAGATTCTGGACCTAATTCAATCGTGAAACCATCTTTACGATACGTTTGAATTTTACCACCCGTACGATTTGTAGCTTCAATTATTGTGACATCATATTCAGGATGTTCTTTTTTTAAATAATATGCTGCGGAAAGCCCTGTAATCCCTCCGCCGATGACTGCGATGTTCTTACTCATTTGCATCCTCTTCTTTCGTTGTTAAAACATAATAAACTTCATCTGCCATAGCACCGATAAAGAGCGGATGTGTATTTGGCATCGGTGGACGATGATAAGTTGCGCCTACTTCGTCACATACCACTTTACATTCATAATCATTATCATAAAGGACTTCTAAATGATCACAAACAAAACCAACTGGCGTATAAATAAAATGTTCATAGCCATATTCAGCTTTTAAACTTCTTGTTAAATCTTGTACATCCGGTCCGAGCCATGGTGTGCCTGTATTACCTTCAGACTGCCATCCTCTTGCTGTGTGTTGAATATTTGATAGTTCTTCTAATAATCTTGTGTTGTCTTTTAATTGCTCTGGATATGGATCATTTGATTCTAATATCATCTTCTCAGGTAAACTGTGTGCTGAAACCACCAAAACAGTACGATCATGTTCTGCTTCAGGTATGTCTGAAAGTGTTTGATTAATTTGTTTCACCCAGTATTGAATAAATTTTGGTTGTTGATAGAAGCTGTTCACATGCGTCAATTTAATACCATGTGTTTGTGCCGCTTTCGCTGCACGTTTGTTATATGAACCTACAGAGAAATTAGAGAAATGCGGCGCTAAGACAATCGTAATCGCTTCTGTAATACCATCTTGATGCATACGTTCAACTGCATCTTCAATAAATGGATGAATATGTTTTAAACCGACATAGACTTTAAACTCAATATCTTGTTCTTCATACATTAAGTTCAATCTATCTTTTAATGCCTCCGCTTGTTCATCTGTAATTCTAGCTAATGGAGACATCCCACCTATAAATTCATAGCGATCTTTTAAATTTTGAACTTCTTCTGGTGTCGGTTTTTTACCGTGACGAATATCTGTGTAGTACGGCTCTATATCACTTTCTTGATAAGGCGTACCATACGCCATCACGAGTAGTCCAATAGTTCGAGTCATATTAAACCCTTCCTTTACCGTTCATTTTGCATTTAAATTATTTTCGTTTTGTATATTCATGGACATAATCAGCAATTTTCTTCAACGTTTCTGGTTTCACTTCTGGGAATACCCCGTGTCCTAAGTTGAAAATGTGTTTGCCGTAAGCCATTCCTTGATCTAAGATTTCATCTAAGCGCGGTTGAATCACTTCCCATGGTGCCAATAACAATGAAGGATCTAAGTTGCCTTGAATTGTTTTTGTAACCCCTGCATCAGCAGTATCTTTGATTGTTGTACGCCAATCAATACCTAATACATCAATCGGAAGTGAATTCCATTCTTCAATTAAATGTGTAGCATTCACACCGAATAAGATAACCGGCACATCATGTTCTGCTTTAATCCCTTTAATTAAGCGTTCCATATGCGGCTTAATGTAATATCTGAAATCAGGGGCATTTAATGCGCCAATCCACGAATCAAAGATTTGAATCAACTCTGCACCCGCTTCGATTTGTGCATTCGCATACGTGATAGACATATCTACTAAATGATTCATTAACGCAAACCATGTTGCCTCATCACGATACATCATAGCTTTAGTGAAGTGATAATTTTTAGAAGGTCCACCTTCAATCATATAACTTGCTAAAGTAAATGGTGCGCCGACAAAACCAATTAAAGGCACATTCAATTTTTCTTCCGTCAAGAGCTTAATCGTATCTAACACGTAAGGTACATCGCGTTTTGGATCAATTTGTCCTAGCTTTTCTACATCTTGAATCGTTTTGATTGTATTCTCAATCACAGGACCGATACCAGATTTAATCTCTACATCTACACCAATCGGTTTTAATGGTGTCATGATATCTTTATATAAAATTGCTGCGTCAGTTTGATAGTGATCTACTGGTAAATGTGTAACATAAGCACACAATTCAGGTTGGTGTGTAATTTCAAATAACGAATATTTCTCTTTTAAGGCACGATATTCAGGTTGAGAACGACCTGCTTGTCGCATAAACCATAATGGAGTGTGTTCAACCTCTTCTCCCTTAATCATCTTTAAAATTGTATTATTTTTTTGATGCACCACAGTATCCTCCCAAAATTATAATCATTCTAATCTATTCTAGCATATCCGTAGAATACACGTATTTTGTTGGATGTAAATGTCATAAAAAAGACATAGCAAATCACAATCGTGTAAACTTTTTCTACGTGCTTACCTTCTTTAGTTGCAACATATTACATTATGACATAATTTGTTAAAATCCTCATTGGTTCCGTTTTCAAAATCTGAAACATTTTCATCATTTCTATATCAAATTGCCCTACTAATACTATATAATGAGACTACTAGTATTTTTAATTGCTAGAAACTTATTTTTATTCTTTGTAGAATAATACAAAAAAGGAGGAACGTGCCATGAAATTATATGCATCCTATGGTACATTCGGATACCTTAACCAAATTCGATTAAACAACCCAGAGCATAACTTATTTTTATTCTCAACAAATGATTCATCAGTGATTTTTGAAGAAACTGAACAACCAACTGCTTTAAAAGAACCACTTAAATATGAAGTACTTTCAAGCATTAATGAACTTGAAGAAGAATGTTTCTATGCAGTTGTCTTTATCCCAACTTCAGAAAATCATATGTATCAATTAGAAAAACGTTTAACATCATTATCTTTAAACTTGGATAAATTCCCTGGATTCAAATGTTACCGTTTCTTAAAACCAATTAAGGGAACAACTTACAAAATCTACTTTGGTTTTGCTGAGCGTAGTAACTTTGAAGATTTCAAATCTTCTCAAGTTTATCAAGATAACTTCTCTAAAACAGCGTTATCTCAATTCTTCGGTTCTAGCGGCCAACATTCAAGTTATTTTGAACGTTTCCTCTATCCGGTGGATAAAGATTAAGCAAAAGTATCTAAAAAACAAAACAACGTCCATTAGCTTAAATTGCTAATGAGACGTTGTTTTTATATATTTAGAATTAGTCTTTTAATAAGGCTTCTTGGTATTTCAATTTCTTGATAATATTTCTGATTGTCAACCAACCCACCACAAAGAATACTAATGCCATATAAAATTGTGGCGGGAAAAGGATAGCGTATGTTAACGCTAATATTACACCGATACCAAACATAATATGATATAGAAACTGACCATAGCCTTGAATTACTCTTTCTTCAGGTACAGGCCAAACTTGCGGCCATAACCCATAAGCTTGTTGTGTATAGAACTGTGCTGTTTGCAGTAAAATTATATACATAAACAGTCCGCCTACAATTAATAAAATCCATTGATTCGAAAGCCAAATCATTAACACAAGTGCAATAATAACTAATCGTAAAATGATATTGAATGCATCTTTACCTCTTAAGAAGCTACGTTTAAATAGAAATAAATACATATGCTTTGCGTTATATTGATTTGAACGCGGTCTCGGCAATAAGAAATCCAAATAACGACGACGTACTGCCGCTGAGCGCAAGTGTTTTACATCAGTGAACATATTGACGAATTTATAGTAATTCATGTGATGTTGCTGTTCAATCGCAATCAGCGCTTCCCATGGCAATAAACGTTTTGCATTACTTTTCTTTAGAACAATAATCCATGCGATAAATACAATAACAAGCAATAAACCAAACCATTGATGTGCACCTAAAATTAAAACGTATGTGATTGCAAAGAGCAGCCATTGCAGGACTTGCATAATCCATAAAGGTCTTTTTGCCTGCATCCACTCTAATTTGGCAATTAAGCCGAGATATGGATAAATTAAAGCGGCAAACGCAAATAATGCGTAGTAAAGCAGATTGCCTGCTTCAAGTCGACTGAATAATGGAAAGAGTACAATTAATACAACCACTTGCAAAGCTATTCTATTTAAATAACTATAAATAATACTATAGTTCAAGTAGCTACGCATATGCCGTTCAAATGGTAATAGGAACAAACGATCCGCCTCTTTAAACAAAGTGCGTAAAGGAAAGATCGAAATTACAGCAACAGCGATACTTGCTAATAATGCATATGGTATGCCAGATGGAATATGTTTAAGCCAGTTACCGTAGCCTAATATAAACGCACCGAATAAAATCAATAGAAATACTGAAAAGTGCCCATTAAAAATAAATTTATTATAGTAGGCTTTTTCTTTACTGATTGCTGTTCTTCTTTGGTTAAATAATTCTATGGCGCGATGGTCTGTCATACGTTTTGACCACCTTGCGTCACATGAATATAAATTTCATCTAATGTTTTATCATGTAAACCTGTTTGTGCTCTAAGTTCATCTAAATTACCAAAAGCAACAATACGTCCTTCATCAAGGATGATGAAGCGATCACAATAACGCTCAGCTGTTGCTAATATATGTGTACTCATTAATACAGTACGCCCTTCATTCTTCTTCTCTACCATTAAATCCAACATGGATTGTATACCTAATGGATCTAAACCAAGAAATGGCTCGTCAATGATATAAAGTTCAGGGTTGACGATAAAGGCGCAAATTATCATGACCTTCTGTTTCATCCCTTTAGAAAAATGACTTGGAAAAACTTGGAGTTCTTTTTCTAAACGAAATGTTTTTAATAACGGCATGGCACGATCCATTGCAGTTTGTTTATCAATGCCGTAAGCCATTGCAGTCATATCAATATGTTCTTGTAATGTTAATTCTTCATATATGACCGGTGCTTCAGGAATATACGATAATTTATGTCTATAGGTCTCAATGTCTTCTTTGATGTTAGTACATGAAATAGAAAGTTCACCTGCAGCAGGTGTTAACAATCCGAGCATGTGCTTGATTGTCGTACTTTTCCCTGCACCGTTAAGGCCGATCAAGCCTACAATTTCACCATTTTTTAATTCAAAACTAATATCTTGAATCACAGGTTTTTTACCATAACCACCTGTGAGATGTTCTACTTTAACAGTCATATTCATAACCTCCAACTGTTCTTTATTGTACCAAAAAGCATGTATTAACTCATAGAGAAATCATTCGTGACATGACGTTTAAAGGCGGGTAATGCTATAATGTACTTTAAGTAAACCTTTTAAGGAGTGAATTGTGATGTCAGAAACAATTTTCAGCAAAATCATTGATGGTGAAATCCCAAGTTATAAAGTTTATGAAGATGATTATGTCTATGCATTCTTAGATATTTCGCAAGTAACGAAAGGTCACACTTTGCTTGTACCTAAGAAAGCTTCACCAAACATTTTCGAAACTGATCCAGAAACAATGCAGCATATCGGTGCAGCAATGCCTAAAATTGCCAACGCAATTAAAAAAGCATTTAATCCAGACGGCTTAAACATCATTCAAAACAATGGTGAATTTGCAGACCAATCTGTATTCCACTTACATTTCCACTTCTTACCAAGATACGAAAATGATGTGGATGGCTTCGGTTATAAATGGATTACACACGAAGAAGAATTAGGCGATGAAGCAAAAGCTAAAATTGCTCAAGAGATTCAAGCACATTTTGAATGATTACCTAATTTTCGGGTAATAACATACTATATCTAAACTCAACATCATTAAATAAGGAGACTAACCTATGAAAGTAATTCGCATTTTAGGTGGATTAGTTGCTGGTACTGCTGCCGGTCTTGCTGTAACTGCTTTTAATAAAAACAGTTCTAAAGCTGGCCAAACTGAATTTGACGACAGTACAAAAGCAATTAAACAACAATCATCTAATATTTCAAGCTATGTTAATCAAATTAAAGACGGTACGCAAGAAGTTAAAACTATCGTCGATGAAGTTAAAACTTTGATTAGCGACTTTATGAAAGATATTCAACCAAATATCAATCATATTCAAGAAAATATTCAAGATATCCAAAAACGCGGTGAAGTTATCGGTGAAACGGTGCAAGGCATTACGAAAAGCCCTGATAAGAAAAACATCACACCGTACACACCAAAACAACAACCTGTTGGTAAAGACCAGCGTGAAACGGTACAACAAAATCAAACAGCTGCAGTGGAACCTAAAAAGAAACAAGTGGACACTGAAGCTGAATAATGAGTATTTGAGATCAGAACAACATCGTGTTGTCCTGGTCTTTTCTTTTAAATTTTAAACTTCATGAACATGCGATATTACAGTATTCTACCCTCTTCTAAACATGCCACTTAATTAGCCTAAAATTTCCTCATAATTAATACTTGACTCTTTCATTAGAAAGATAGATAATACCTAAGTATTGATAAGAACTTAGAAAAAATATCCCAAAATAAACGAAAAAACAAATAAATAATGCGAGGAGGTATCGTGATGTTTTTATGCTCACGTCAAATTGACATTAATACAAGATTTGGCTTACCCCGTATCTTTTTTATTGCTGTTGTCACAACTATTATCACATTTTTAATCAGCTATGAAGTATTGATATTTTTATCCAATAAAGAGATCACAGACCGGTACTTTTTCGTGTTTCTAATAGCGGTGTTATTACTTTATCCAATTCATAAACTCATTCATTTAATTGTTTTAGCACCCTACTACAAACACTTTAAAAAGAAACGTCTTACTAAGCGACCATGGATACCTTTATATAACTTATATGTCAGTACGCCAGTGAATAAATATTTATTCTGCTTATGCTTAATTGCACCAGTTATCGTGATTACTGCAGCAAGTATTTATATGGCAACATTAATGCCGCAGTATGGTCATTATTTCATGTTCCTACTGTCACTAAACGCTGGTTTCTCAGTGATGGACTTTATGTATTTAAAATTGATCTTATTCTCAAATGAAGGCAGATACATTGAAGAACATTGCACAGGTTTTAATATCTTAAATAAATATGATATGCCGTTAGACACACATTTTAATTAATGATACAAGCAGCACCTTGAACATGTTATTTTATGTTTAAGGTGCTTTTATTTATCTCATTTTTAATACTTTAGTCTGAAGACAACAGTAATGAATTTGTATCAGATTCATATTATGGTATATTAACATTGTTATATTTTGAAAAAGGAGACTGCGTTATGAAATCATTAAAAAAAGTTATGATTCCAATTACAGCGAGTGCTGTGCTATTAAGTGCATGCGGGAATCATGCCACAGATTCTAAAGAAAACGTCTTAATATCTTCTAAAGCTGGAGATGTTAAAGTAGAAGATGTCATGAAAAAAATCGGTAAAGAACAAATCGCTAATAGTTCTTTTGAAATTTTGTTAGGTAAATTACTAGAGAAAAAATATGCTGACAAAGTTGATGATAAAGAAATTGATAAACAAATCAAAGATGAGCAAAAACAATATGGCGGTAAAGACCAATTTGAAAGTGCTCTAAAACAACAAGGTATGACACTTAAAGACTATAAGGAACAAAAGAAATTGCAAGCTTACCAAAAACAAATGTTAATGGATAAAGTTAAAGTTTCTGATAAAGAGCTTAAAGAAGACACTAAAAAAGCTTCTCATATCTTAATCAAAGTGAAATCTGATGATAAAGATAAAGAAGGTTTAAGTGATAAAGAAGCGAAAGCTAAAGCAGAGAAAATCCAAAAAGAAGTGAAGAAAAATCCTGATAAATTCGGAGAAATCGCTAAAAAAGAATCTATGGATGAAGCAAGTGCTAAAAAAGACGGCAGCTTAGATTATGTTATTAAAGGCCAAATGGTAAAACCATTTGATAAAGCTCTATTCAAATTGAAAGATGGCGAAATCTCAGATGTCGTTAAATCAGATTATGGTTATCATATCATCAAAGCAGATCAACCAACTGATTTCTCATCAGAAAAAGATAAGTTGAAATCACAAATCATCCAAAATAAAGTTCAAAAAAATCCTAAGATTTTAGTAGAGGCTTACAAAGACTTACTAAAAGAATTTAACGTTGATTTCAAAGATAGAGATATTAAAAAAGCAGTCGAAGACTCTATCTTGAACCCTGACAAACTTAAACAACAGTCTCAAGGCGGCGAAGGTATGCAAACGCCTTAATAAGTCTTAAAGCTAAAATAAAGCTGAATTCCACTCGGAATTCAGCTTTTTATTGTTAAGAGATAGATTAATCTAAACTCTCTGGATTATAAAATTGTCTGTTTTCCATTGCAAATAAACGTTCAGTGAACTGCCCTTTTCTTGCTTTCTTGAAAGCTTTCTCAAACATATTCATTCTAGCATCGATATTATCGATGTACGTTAGAATTTCTGCTTCTTTCAGCATCGGTAATTTAGGTGAACCATATTCTAGTTTACCATGATGTGATAAAATCATATGTTTTAGCAACATCACTTCTTCACCTTCAATACCTAACTCTTCTGCAGCTTTTGTCACTTCTTCACTTGCGATAGAGATATGGCCTAATAAGTTACCTTCAACCGTATATGACGTTGCAACCGGTCCGCTTAACTCTTTAACTTTACCGATATCATGTAAAATCACTCCACTATATAACAAACTTTTATTTAACATCGGATAGATATCGCATAAACTTTTAGCTATCTTCAGCATCGTTAAAACATGATAACTTAAACCGCTCGCAAAGTTATGATGAAAGGAACTTGCAGCTGGAAAGACATAAAACGTGTCATGATGTTTTTTCAACATATGCCTAGTTAGACGTTGAAGTTTACTATTCTCAATTTCCAATAAAAAGTAATCAATTTGTTCTTTGATTTGATCTGGGGTTAACGGCGCACCATCAATGAAATCTTTAGCTGATAATCCATCAGCAGGTTCTGCTAATTTAAACTGATTTACTTTCATTTGTTTACGGCCACGATAATTAATCACATCGCCTTTAGCATGAATGATTGTTTCTGGTTTTAGGACTTCCATATCTTGCTTTGTTACTGTCCATACTTTAGCTTCAATTTCACCGCTTTTATCTTGTAAATACAAAGTCATATAGTCTTTGCCTTGCGCAGTAACACCCTGAGCAGCTCGATGGATTAAGAAAAAATGATCTACCGAATCTCCAGGTTGAAGCTTTTCTACATTTCTCATTTTTTGCCTCCTTCTTCTAGTTTTTCTAAAATAACTGTTTGTTTAGCAGGAATATTATTATCTTTTGAACATGTAAAGTATAAAATTTGATATTCTGCTGATAAAGATTTCAAGTAGTCTATCATAGCACCTTTACGATGCTTGTCAAAATGAACGAAGGCATCATCGATAATGATTGGCATTGAATAATAAGGTTTCAAAATTTTGATTAAGCTTAAACGCAAGGCAATGTATAACGCTTCTTTCGTTGATTGACTGATTTCATTTGGCTGATACATTTGACCATTACGATGTTTAACTCTGACATCCTCATTTTCATATGTGACTTGCGTATAATTATCATGCGTCAATTGTTTAAAGATTTCAGTAGCTTCATCAATGACTTGTGGTAAACGCTTATCTTTAATTTGTTTGATATGTGCATCTACTAACGCTTGTAAATAGCTGAGGCTTGCCCAATCTTTCGCATTTTCATTCATTTGATTTCTAAGCATATAGTAACGATGACGTAATTGCGTTAATGTATCATCCGTTTCCATATGTTTGATTTGTGCAGTTAAATCGCTGACTTCTGATTGTAACGTAAGATACTTATCATTATATTCATCAACTTGTGAAGCTAATCTGTTATTTTCTTCTTCTAACTGTACTTTTGTTTTATCACTTAAATCAGATGCTTCATCGTACATCATATTTTGATTTTCTAAATATTTATTAAGATCTTGATATCTACTGTGATTATCTTTGTAAGTCACATAACGATGATGGTAACGATAATACGCTTCCTCATCCCCAACTTTCACAAAATCAAATAAGCTGTTAATAGATTGGTTATGTTCATCTAAACGCTCATTCAACTGTTTCAGTTCATTAGTTAAAAGTTGGATGTCTTCATCATTGCGATTCCATCTTGTTTGATTTTCTTCTGCTTGTTTCAACCAACGATTTGTATCATGGAAGAGTGCAGCTGATTTAAAATCACTGATTTGATTTTTTGTCACTGCTTGCGCATGATCATAGAACGCATCAACTTCTGATTTCAATGCAGAATGTTGTTCTTGTAATTCAGAAACACGTTGTTTTAACGATTGAATACGTTCGATTGTTTTAATACCATCAATCAATAAATCATCTGACATTTTTTCTGAAACATGTAAATCAGCTTTGACTTCCTGAATATTTTGGTCAAAACGTTCATGATTTTGTTGTGCTTCTGCTAACTTATCTTCAGTCAACTCAATTTTAGAATTCAAAATACCGATAGATTTATCTACACTATGATGTTGATTTCTCAAGCGAGCTTGATCATCTAAATCAAAGTCTAAGTCATATTTATCTTCGAGTGCTGCATTCTCTTGTTCTAATTGTGAAATTTCATTAGAGAATGTTTCACTATGACCGATTTCTGATGACTTGAATAAAATCGCACCTACTATAAAGCCTACCGCAGCAACAGCGAAGATAATCGCAAATAAAAGTGCTTGCGTCGCAAATGAGAAGACTGCTAAACCAGCACTGACAATTGCTAATACAATAAAGATAATTCTTGTTGTTTTTTGTTTACGGTTTCGTTCAGCCTGTTCTGAATCAAAAGCTTCTTTCATTTTTTGATAAAGATTTTTCTTTTCATTTAACTCAATGGACTTTTGATTATATTCTTTTTTCTTCTCAAATACTTCATCAGAAACGAGCGCATCTTCAACTTGTTGCTTTTCTTCTTCGTTGTTTGCTTGTTCTATTTGTTGTTCTTCTAAAGTACGTTCTAATTGAGTCATGTATGAGGCTAGATCTTGTTTCTTCGCAATTTGCTTGCTGACGAAGCTTTTCATACTTTCAGAAGTATCTATATTATCGTGATCTTCTTGCCAACCAATATTAGATTTAAGACCTTCGATTTCTCTTGATTTATCTTCAATCTCTTTATTCAGAGCTTGTAGTTGTGTTTCTTTTTGTTTAATGTCATTTTCTTGTTTAGCAATATTATTTAACGCATCGATATCAGATTGTTTTGGGACATCAATTTGTTCATTTTCTTGTTGTAACTGCGTTAATTTTTCTTGGCGTAGGCTGATATCTTTCTTCAACTGATCTCTACGTGCTTTAGATGCTTCATATCGCTCAATCCCTTGTTCTGGGAAGTCTAGCGGTTCGATGTTCAATTCATGCTCTAGTGCTTTCCATTCTTGCGCTTGATCTAATAATGCTAATTCTTTTTGTTTCGCTTCATGCATCTTAGATAATTGCATCAAGTTTTGTTGAAGATGATCTAAACGCCGTTCAGCTTTATCTCTTTCATCAATCAGACTATGATAAGATTCCAATTCGCTTTCATGCGCTCTGATTTGGTTTTGTAAATCGTTTAATTGCTCTAATTGCTGATTAATGACAGGATTCTTCCCTGAACGTTTATATAACGCTGCTTTTTGTGCTTCTAATTGTTCTCTCATGGTTGTAAATTGTGTGGATCCTAAAGCACCTGCTTGCAACAAGTATTCTTGAAGTTGTTTCTCATCCATATTGCGATTGATATTTTGTAAACCTAAAACATCGAAAGAATAAATGCCTTTATATGTATTCTTGTCGATATAATTTAATTTATTTTGCAGCCATTCTTCATCACGGATACCGCCATTTTCAAGATAGACTTTAACATCACCTTGCGCTGCACCTTTCACACGTTCAACTTGGATTTCTTGTCCATCATCTAACTTCAAATAAAGCTTGCCGCCATATTGGTTACCTAATCTCGGTTCAAAGCGCGGTTCGTTTTCTCTTTTAGTCGGAAAGCCGAATAAAATTGAATGAATAAAAGCTTGGATTGTTGATTTACCCGCTTCATTCTCACCATATATTTGTGTTAATGACTTATTAAATTTAATTGTTCTTTCAACGAACTTACCATAACCATAAATATCTAATGCTAAAATCTTCATGATTGCTCACCTCTTAAACCTGACTTAAGCAATGCTTCTGCACGATTAATCAATTCTACCTTATCAAAGTCATCATAGTTATCTAAAAACTTAGTTGCTTTAGGATTTAGGTAAAGATCACTCATCGCATTTGTAAAAATTGCGTCATCAGCTTTCAATTCTTGAGAAAATTCATGCTCAAGTGGTCTTGTGTCATCATCTTTATAAGAAACAATTAAAGATTCAATAAAAACGAAGTTATTTTCATTTTCTTCGTATTCTTTCAACATTGCTTCTACTTGCATTAAATCTTGAGAAGACACAGGCTCATCGCTATCAATCTCTAAATAAACTCTATAGATAGCTTTACCTTGTTTTCTGACTTGATTTTTAAATTTTTGTACCACATCATAAATGCCTTGCTTTGTTGTTTGTTTTGTTTCAATTTTAATTTCATCAAAACGAATAAAATGTGAAGGTACAAATTCAACATTTAATTTAAATTCGTCCCCTTCTACAAGTAGAAAACCTTTATCTCCAATTTCATTGAAATGACGGCCTTGTATATTACCAGGATAGTACGTCGGTGGCATATCATTAATTTGTTGACGTTCATGAATATGGCCGAGTGCCCAGTAATGATAAAGTTTAGAGTTTAAATCTTCTAATCGAAATTCAGTATAACGGTGCTTCGTAGAGGATTTGCTATAGGTACCATGCAGTACACCAATATGCAGGCCTTTCTCTCCTTGGCTAGAAGGATACTCATCTAATTTGTTTTCGTAACTTGCATGATCTTGATAACTGAAACCATGTAATAAAATCTTTTCACCATTCTTTGTAATGGTTTGATACGTCTCAACATTTTTATCAAACACTGAAACATTTTCTGGCCAGTCTGTTACAACACTATCTGATAGCGGATCATGATTTCCATGACACATATACACAAATATCTGCTCTTTCTTTAAGCGTTCAAATTGTTCTTTTAAAAATACTTCAGCTCTTAACGTACGGTTATGGTCATCAAAGACATCACCGGCTATGACGATAAAATCAACTTCTTCTTGTAATGCGAAATTGACAAGTGTCTTAAAACTTTCATACGTACTCTTTTTCACATCTTCATAAATGTTTTCACTTAAATGGCTATGCGTTTTAAACGGGCTATCTAGGTGTAAATCTGCACAATGAATAAATTTCACCATATATAGTAAGCTCCTTTTTCATATAATCCAAATTCTATATAAATTATGTAAATTCAATTGATTTGTAATCAAAGTATCATCTTATTTTACCATAGTCGCCTGCTATGCGTCTAAAGAACACAGATAACAAAAACATGAAAAAACTGCCGGGTGAAGTCACCCGACAGTTAAAATGTCTAATTATTATTGTTCGCCTTCAGCGTAAACTTCATCTAAAGGTTTTACGATGATTTGGTTGATTTCTTGGAAAACTTGGCTCATTTGTTGTTCAGCTTGCATTAATTCAGCAATGTTTTCGTCTTTTTCAATTGCTTGTGCTTGCTCTTGAGCTTTTTGTAAGTCTTCTTCTTCGATTTGTTGTCCTTGCATTTGCATTTGTTGGAATTTCAATTGTGTTTCACGGAACTCATCGAATAACTTTTTAGATTCTTCGTTAGCTTTAACTTTGTCATAAGCATCTTTAATTGCTTGATACTCATTGCTTTCTCTTAAAGCCTCTTCTAATTTTTGTGCTTGTTCTTTTAAATCTACTGCCATTTCAAATTCACTCCTATAAGTTATTGTTTTACTACGTCGTCAATAAACATAACATAAATATATAACAGTGTCGAAACATTTACCCAATTTCTTATTAACTGCCACTAATCACATTCCCAACACGATTCATTTTAAACGAATAATGTAATAATACCTTGGAAACAACCAATAATTCCTCCAAGTAAGAACCCGAGCATCATGATTAATTTTAATTCCTTATTCGCAATTTCAATAATCAATCGTTCAATATAGTCTAAGTCGAATGAATTGATTTGTTCTTCAACAATCGCACTTAAATTGACTTGTTTCATAATTGATGAAATATGCTCCGCTGCTTTATTTACAATTAAATCGGTAATAAAGCTTGCTGCATGTGCTTGAGCATACTGTACTAAGCCAGGTGCTAATTCAGAAATTGGTTGGTTCACCTTATGAGGGATATCGATATACGCCATCATAATTGGAGTCATTTTATCTTTGATATTTGTAAATTGCGCTTGTGATAAGACTTGATTCAAGTGTTTACCTTTTAGTGTTTGGTACTCATTTCTAATCAACTGTGCTGCAATTTGACGTGCTTTCGGATGATTTGTTAGACGAATCAATTCCACTTGAATACGCTCAGCAATGCTTGCTCTTGTCATAAACATCTCAAGCAAGCCGACAATTTTACCTTTCTCCTCAAAGAAAGTATCTAACATATTATAGATATCTTGTTCCCCTTTTTGAGAAGACAAATAGATGCGTGCACGATCACACAGTAATGGTGTTAAACTTTCGACTTTCTCATCTATCTCCGCTTCCAATGCTTTAGGTATTAAAGTGCGCAATTCGGATTGACCATGTTCTTGATAGTATTGTTGCAACTTATCTTCAATCAGTTGCTGTACCTTTTGCTGCGCTGCTGTTTCAAAATCTATATCTAATGATTGCGCAAAGTTTTGCAAAGTTGCACGATCACTGCTTAGTTTATTGATTTGCTGTGAAATAAATCCTTCAATTGCTTGTCTTGCACTCGCTGAACTGATTTTTTCTTTAATCAGTGCTTCAGTAATTAAATGTTCTTCAATAACGCGACCAATTTTATTCGCGATTTCTTCTCTACGTTTAGGTACTAATCCAGGTGTAAATGGAATACGCCACTTTCCGATATGATAAGCTTTTTGCGGATGGAATAACATTTTAATCGCAATGATATTCGTAACACCGCCAATAATTGCGCCAATTACAATCATAAATAATATGACGAAAAATGCGTGCATAATTTTTTATCTCCTTTTCAATCACTCGTAGGTTTAATATTACAATATATCTCTTTACATTCACAATTCAGATGTTTCTAAACGCAAAAAAAGATTGATGGAATAACGCCATCAATCTTTTAAGTAAAGTCATACATGGGATAAAAAGTGTATCAACCTCTATTAGAGATTCTGTTATCACTTATTTATCGTATTGAATTAAGCATGTACTAATTCATCTTTAGAGATTCTTCCGAAATATGTTTCAGCTTCTCTTAATTTAGAAGTACCAAAAATAGGTTGTTTGTTTTGATTTAATACACGGTAGATTTCACTGACTTTATTACTTTGCAGGATAAATCCATTTTTAGAATCTAATGTATTCCAGTAGATATCACTTGTTGTGGCATGTTTAGGATATGCACAGTGGTTTCTAGAAATTGTTTGGACGATTTCAAGGGGGTCACATCCAAAAGTACTATTTAAGACATCAGAGTCTCTGAATAAAGCGCAAATTGAAACACATGTAGTCCAATTTGGTAAAACGCGTTCTTTCTCAATTTGTACGAGTGTTTTCTTTGATAGTCCGATTGTTTGAGCCATCGTATCTTGAGTGTAGCCCGCTTCTATTCTCACCATCTTGAACTTAGTTTGAATTAAATCTGTAAAACTTTGTCTGTCCATTATTACTCTACCTTTCTATTGTGTAATCTTTCCGTACGCAAGAAATTGCAATAATACACAATTCTTGAAACACAAATTACATCTTAATACAAAATGCGAAAAATTAAAAGAGCGAATTTTGCTTTTATGACGTATTTTGATAAAGCCGAAATTGTCTAAATAATCAAACACGTCATAAGTTATATATTTGCCAATTCCTTACATTTTAACGGAATTGGTTACGCTTGATCTGGTGGTTTTATACCCTTATTCTATTATGGCGAAAATTTGCGATATTTCAAGTGATTTTTACATTTTAAGTTAATTTTACCTTAAAGTAGAAATATTCTTTTCACAGTTAAGTCATATTTTCACAAAATAAAAAAAAGACCGAGACGTTGCTAGAACATCTCAATCCCCTGTCATATACTATGAACTGATTGCTTTTCTATCTTCTTGCTTAGAAATCATAAACGCACATGCTGCATCCCCTGTAATATTTACAGCTGTACGTGTCATGTCTAAGAGTCGGTCAATACCAATAATAATACCAATTGCGGCAGGATTTAAATCAACAGCTGTAAGTACCATTGCTAACATAATTAATCCTACACCAGGCACCCCTGCTGTACCAATACTTGCAATGACCGCAATCACAATCACTGTTAAAATTTGTAAGATTGTTAGTTGCGCACCTGAAATTTGTGCGATAAAGACGGTTGCAACCCCCTGCATGATAGCCGTACCATCCATATTGATAGTTGCACCAAGTGGTTGTACAAACGACGCAATAGCTGGTCGTACCCCCATTTTCTTGGTACATTCCATTGAAACTGGCAGTGCCGCATTAGAACTTGAACCGCCGAAACCAATCGTAATCGCTGGAATAAATCCTTTAAAGAATTTGATTGGGCTGTCTTTAGCGATAAATTTGATTGTACCGCCATAAATTAAGAAGAAATGTAGAATTAAAGCAGCTAATACAACAATGAAGTATAAACCTAGTTGTTTGATTGCACCAAGTCCAGCTCCTGTAAATGCATGTGCTACTAAACAGAACGTTCCAATCGGCGCAAACACACGCATAATCATTGAAATAATATACATCAGTATCTCGTTAAATTGTTCAAAAAACTGTCGGACGACTAAAGCTTTATCACCTAATACCATCATCCCGATCCCAATGAAAATCGAAAACGTAATCACTTGCAACATATTACCTTGAGTCATCGATTCAATTGGATTTTTTGGAAACAGATTGATTAAAGTTTGATCAAAAGTTTGATTTGCCGGTGCTTCTGCCCCTTCACTTTGTTTATCTAACGTTTTTTGATATGAAGCTACCTCGGTACTTTTCATTAAGTCTGAATGGCCTGCGCCTGGTTTTACCACTAATGCCAATACAATCGCAATTGTAATCGCAATCGCTGTCGTACATAAGAAAAACACTAGTGTTTTTAAGCCGATACCGCCTAATAATTTCGGATCACCGACACCAACTACCCCTAATACAATCGATACAAATACGACTGGTACTACGAGCATAAAGATTAAGTTTAGAAATATTTGACCTACTGTGTTAAAGAAATATTGGTCTACCCCTTTTACTAAACTTGTGTCTGCATAAATGTCGCAAATGGATCCGATAATAATCCCTGCTACAAGTGCAATGACAATGTTCATTGTTAACTTTTTACTCTTCATATGTCTCATCCCCCTTTGTATAGTTCTATTATAGTCTAATTTTACATAAATAGTAAATATACATTTTATTGTGCTGTTTTTCACAAAATAAAAAAACGTATATGAAAGTTATTAGACTAACCTTTCAAATACGTTTAATGTTGAATTAGATAAGTTTATTTTCCATTGCATAAATAGCAGCTTGTGTACGGTCACTGACTTGTAATTTAGAGAAAATGTGACTGACATGTGTTTTAATCGTTTTTTCAGAGACATATAAAGCTTCAGCGATTTCGCGGTTCGTTTTACCTTTTGCCATTTCTTTTAAGACGTCTTTTTCACGATTAGAGAGTTTATTGACATGATGCGGTTTTTTCGCTACATCTTCCATCACTTTTTGTACTTCAGGGTGTATGATTTTTTCTCCTTGCAAAACTTTATGTATAGATGTAATTAGTTGCTCAGGCTCGACATCTTTCATTTCATATCCGTCTGCCCCTTTATTAATTGCTGAAATCACATGTTCATCATCCGCATAACTGGTTAACACTAATATTTTGATTTCAGGATAATGTGATTTAAGATATTCTGTCACTTCAATACCATTCATCTCAGGCATTACTAAATCAAGCAGTACAATATCAGGATGTTGTCCACTTTGTTCTAATTCAGCTATAAATGCCTTGCCGTTCGCAAAAGAACCTTGTACAGCTAAATCATCAATGGTTGAAATCAAAAATTCCAAACCTTGACGTACAATGTAATGATCATCTATCAAAACGACTTGATTCATGTTTTGTCTCCTTCTCTGTTTGAGTCAATGGTACACTTAAGCGTATTGTTGTCCCTTGTCCCAATTTAGAATTTATCTCCATTTTTCCTTGTATTTGTTTGATACGTTGACGCATATTATAAATACCATGGGAGGTTTGGTCAATCCAGTCAGGATTAAAACCAGCGCCCTTATCTGAGATTACCATATCAAACTTATTTTCATGTTGATGCAAGAGTACATGTGCATGATTCGTTTGTGCATGCTTTTTAATATTATTCATCGCTTCTTGCAATATACGATAACTATGCTCTTCAACACTGCTAGACAAGTCAATAAGGCCTTCTACTTCTATGTCTGGCTGAATGCCAATTAAATGACTGTATTGTTTCAATGCACTCACTAGACCATGTTCTAACCCGATTGGTTTTAACTGCCAAATCAAAGCTCTCATTTCATTTACAGCCTGCTGACTTGTAGTCTCAATTGTTTCGAAAGCTTTTTTCGCTATAGGTTCTTCTGTCATACCATGTGCTGCATGTGCAGTCAGCTTCAATGAAAATAACATCTGATTGACAGAGTCGTGTAAATCACGTGCCAGTCGGTTTCGTTCGTTCAAACGTGCCGCTTCTTTCTCTTTATTCGTTAATTCAATACGCTTAATCGTAGAACCGATTTGAAATGCAACAGATTCTAATAGTTCTAAATCTTCTTCTGAATACTTTACTGTATCAGGAGAAGCTACATTTAATAAACCAAATCGTTCATTACCTGAACGTAGCGGAACTGTCGCATGATGTGTAATGCCTCCAGATTCATCAGCGTATTCTTGATTTGCGGCACTGATTCTTGAACAATGAATAATATTAGAGGCTTTCATCAACTTTTCACTGTGATAAGCTTGTACACACCAACAAGTGCCTTCTCGCATACTTTGGCAATCATGTTTCGTTAAAGAACGTGGTAATTGGTAATCAGCTGCCATTTCATGTTCTCCGGCTTCATTGATGAAGAAAATCCAGCCTGTTGTAAATGCACTGCCTTCAATGAGCAGCTTTAATGCGCCATGCATCATAGTATAAATTTCTGTTTCTTCATTCAGATATTCTGCAATTTCTTTTAATAATGCCAAACGTGTCGGTTTAACCACAGTGTTCACCTCTCTTATCTATAATCTATTTTTATTATACCGATTCAATCTCTATAACGATAGCATTCCACTTGCACACGCAACTATCACAACGCAGAATATGTTATGATATTAAGTAATAATCGAGGAGGAAGTTATGGAATTTAAAGTACCTGAACAATATAACGGCTATACATTAAGAGAAATTTTCCAAGATGTGAAATTACCGAAGAAAGAACTGCATCAATTAAATATGTCAAAAGCCATTACCATTAATCAAGAACCTGCACAGCTTTCAGCAAAAGTGCAACAAGGAGATCAAGTGTTTGTCCCGACTCCAGATGAAACAAGTAATTATTTACCAAGTTATCGTTACGCAGATGTCTATTATGAAGACGCAGACATTGCGATAATCAAAAAGCCTAAAGGGGTAAAAACACATCCTAACGACTTAAAAGAAAGCAATACATTGATGAATCATGTCATATATACACTTGATAGTGATTATGCAGAACCTATTCATCGCCTAGACCAAGAAACAGTCGGTTTACTGATTGTGGCGAAAAATCCATTGATGAAAAAATTACTAGATCGCATGTTAGAGGAAAATCAAATATCACGAATTTATAAAGCAGTAGTTAAAAGCTTACTACCGCTTAAACCGCAAACTATCGATAAACCTATCGGTAAAGACAAGTTCCATCCTAACCGCAGACGTGTTTCACCGACGGGTCAACAAGCCATCACTCATATCTTAGATGCACGTATGTTAAAAGAAAATGAATGTGAATTGGATATTAAATTGGACACAGGGCGTACACATCAAATCCGTGTACATTTAGCCGCAATCGGCCATCCAGTTATTGGAGATTCTTTATATGGTGATTCTAAATTACGTCAATTACGTTTACACAGTCATAAAATTGAATTTGTACATCCGTTAACGAAAGAAAAGATTTCTGTTTCATTGGATGACAAAAAATAATGGAGAAGGCAAATGCCCTCTCCATTTTTGTTTACTTAATTTCAATTTATCTTTTGATAATTGATTATTCTTTTGGTTCAACCATGTTTTCTGGTTTGATCCACTCATCAAATTGTTCTTCTGTTAAATAGCCAGAATCAATAGCTGATTGTTTTAGTGTAATACCTTGTTTGTGTGCGTTTTTCGCAATTTTAGCTGCTTTTTCATAACCGATATGTGGGTTTAAAGCAGTTACTAACATTAATGAACGGTTTAGATACTGATCGATATTTTCTTCGATTGGTTCAATACCTTGCGCACAGTTTTCATCAAATGTACGCATACCGTCTGCGAGTAAATAGATAGATTGTAATGTGTTGTCCATGATTACTGGTTTGAATACGTTTAGTTCAAAGTTACCTTGAGAAGCGGCAATGCCAACTACCGTATCGTTACCCATTACTTGTACAGAAACCATTGTTAACATTTCACATTGTGTTGGGTTAACTTTACCAGGCATGATTGAAGAACCTGGTTCGTTCTCAGGAATGCTGATTTCAGCTAATCCAGCTCTTGGACCAGATGCTAACCAGCGAATATCATTTGCGATTTTCATTAAATCAGCTGCTAAAGCTTTTAATGAACCATGCAATTGAACCACTTCATCATGTGCTGTTAATGCATGGAATTTATTTTCAGAAGATACAAATGGATAGCCTGTATTTTCTTTAATATTCGCAGCAACCATATCACCGAATTTAGGGTGTGCGTTAATACCTGTACCTACTGCAGTACCGCCGATTGCTAAACTTAATAAATGCGCTTTAGATTCACCTAATAATTGGTCGCATTTATCAAGCATATAACGCCAACCACTGATTTCTTGACCTAAGCGAATTGGTGTCGCATCTTGTAAATGTGTACGACCAATTTTGATAATGTCATGGAAATCTTTTTCTTTTTTCGCAAATGTATCACGTAATTGTTTTAATGCTGGTTCTAAGTTAGCTTCAATTTCATGATATAACGCAACATGCATTGCAGTTGGGAAAGTATCATTAGAACTTTGTGATTTATTCACGTCATCATTTGGATGTACTGTTTCTTCACTGCCATGTTTTTTCAAGTAATCGTTAGCTACATAGCTGACTACTTCGTTGACGTTCATATTACTTTGCGTTCCGCTTCCTGTTTGCCATACAACGAGTGGGAAGTGTTCATCGAGTTCCCCTTTAATTACACGATCGCACGCAAAGACAATTGCGTCTTTTTTCGCTTCACTTAATTTACCTAATTCAAAGTTAGCTAATGCTGCTGCACGTTTTAATTGTGCAAAGCCGTATACCACTTCAATCGGCATACGCTCTTTACCTACTGGGAAATTACGTTTACTTCTTTCAGTTTGTGCACCCCAGAACTTATCACCAGGTACTTCAATTTCTCCGAATGTATCATGTTCAATTCTTACTGACATTTGACTTGTCTCCCCTTTATGATTGGTATTTATCATAAGTATAGCATTAAATGTTTTTAAATTAAATCTCTATATAGTTAACGCTTTCATGTCTGACTATGACTTAAAAACGTATTAAAAAAAAGAGCCTAGTGAGCTAGACTCCTTATATATACATATTATTTAGTTTCAACACTTTTAAAGTGAAGTTTAACAGCTTTAATAACCGCAACAGCAGTTAAAATATATAAAATAATACTGATTACTAATAAAATAGGACTGATGTTAATCAATGTTCCTAAAAAGCCCGTTAAACTGTTATAAAAATCACCTAAAGGCTTAAATAAAATAAATGTAATCGCAATACAACAAATCACACTGATAATGACACCTTTTTGGTTACTCTTGATAAACATTTGCGGATCTCGTTGACTTACTAATCCTTCAGATAAATTCATTTGTAGTTTGACTACACGAAAGAGTACTGGTAAATATAGTGCGCCTAACGCAATTGGAAAACCTTTGATAGATAACAATCCAAAAATTACAGTAGCTAACATTAAGAGTTTCCAATGTTTATGTAGATTTTGCATGGAAATGTTCCTTTCTGAAATTACTCATTCAACAAAATAATAAAGGAAATACACTCTGAATACAAATTAAAATCCGAGTTATGTTTCAATTCATCAACATAACTCGGATTTATTGATAATGCATTATTCAGCTTAAGCGAAGCGTTCAGTGAAGTACTGACGTACATCCTCTGGTAAACCAGCTGCTGCTGCTTCATCTAAAATAACATTTACCATACGGTGTGCTTTTAAATCAGATGGTACATAGCTTGAGTTGCCGTTTTCGTTATATAATTTGTTCACTAAGTCAGCTTTTTCAGCACCAGTGACAACTAAAATAACTTCACGAGCAGGCATTACACCTGATTTTACCGCAACATCTAGATTGCCTTTATCATTAATAGTTAAAACTTGTAATGTGAATTTAGCTTTATTTTCTTTAGACTTAATGTTTTCTTCGATAAAATCAACGACACCATCGTTATATGATAATTCATAAACTTGTGAATCTGGTACACCAAGTGTTTGGTAGTATGATTTGTTGTCATCATAATCTAAAATGTTGATTTGACTGAAATCAACTGGGTGACGCAACACGTTTTGTTTTAAGTCTTCTAAAACAGGCGCGTTGTCATCTGCTAGATGCACACCCATGATTGTTGTCGGATTATTATTAAATGTCTTTCTGATAATATCTGCAGAATAGCGTGCAGCTTTATCTGCAGTTGGAAAAACCTTAAAGTTCATTGCCATAATGTACACTCCTCTAATTGTTCTCAGTTCGTATATCACTTCGATTGCTACATTATTTACCCTGTTCTTAAAAGAAGTAAACGCAATAGATACACGTAATAGTTAATTCTATTATACCTGTTTCATTAATTGATTTCACTCAAACCCAAATATCCATTAATGTAAATGTGGATAATTCTGTTGTCTCAATGCTTCATAGACTAAGATTGCGGCTGTATTAGATAGGTTTAATGAACGAATATGATCGTTCATCGGAATTCTTAATGCTGTTTCAGCATATTTTTCTTTTACCCAATCTGGTAACCCTGTCGTTTCACGCCCAAATACAAAATAATGATCTTCATCAGAATTTGAATAATCAAAATCAGTAAAGGTCGTTTGACCGAATTTAGTGATGAGATAATAATGTCCATCAGTTTTCTCAAAAAACTCTTCAATACTTTCATAATAAGTAATATTCACATGCACCCAGTAATCTAGGCCGGCACGTTTCAGCATTTTATCATCTGTACTGAACCCTAGGGGTTTAATTAGATGTAAATGTGCATCTGTACCTGCACATGTTCTAGCTATGTTCCCTGTATTTGCAGGAATTTGGGGTTGATATAATACGACATGGTTTGTCATGTTACTTAATTCCTCTTTTCTAATCCTTTTAACATTTCTTCTTGTACTTCATCTAATTCATCGGCGAGATGTGCTTCGATAAAATCACGTTCATCCTCACCTGCAATTTGGCCAATTACCCAGTAAGCAGTTGCCCGAATCATCGGTCTTGGATCATTTAACGCTACTTCTTTTAGTTCTGGCAATGCAGCTGTTTCATTAAAGTGTGCTAATGCGATAATCGCATTACGTTGAATTGGTTTCTTACCTCTCCAAGCACCTGCTAAATGTCCATACGTATTCTTAAATTCTTTATTACTCATTTGTAGTAAAGGAATTAAACGTGGTTTTAATATTTCAGGTTCTAAAACGATATCATCGTGTTCTTTGTTAATCCCCCTATTTTTAGGACACACTTGCTGACACGTATCGCAACCATATAGACGATTGCCGATTTTATAGCGATATTCATCTGGTAAATAACCTTTTGTTTGAGTCAGGAATGAAATACATTTCTGACTGTTTAATTGTCCGTTCCCAACTAATGCACCAGTTGGACAACGGTCAACACAAATCGTACAATCTCCACAACTGTCGAGCAATGGGTCGTCTGGCTCAAATGGAATACTGACTAACATTTCACCTAAATAGGTCCATGTCCCTAAGTCAGGATTGATAACAAAGCCATTTCTTCCTGTAAAACCTAATCCGGCACGTTCAGCCACAGCACGATCTGATAATACACCTGTATCTACCATAGATAACATTTCTACATCAGGTACGCGTGACTTGATATACTCACCTAATTTATCCAAGCGTTTTCGCATGATTGTATGATAATCCTGTCCCCATGAAGCACGCGCAAACATCCCTCTACGATCGCCTCGAACACTTTTCGGTGCACCCTTCAATTTGTTTGGGTAACCTACTGCGATAGCAATAATGGATCTTGCAGTCGGCATAGACAACTTAGGATTCACTCTTAATTCAATATCTGATTCCTCAAAACCAGATGCATATCCTTTGGCATGATAGTCCACTAACTTTTGTTTAAGCTCATCAAATGGATCAGCAGTTGTAAAACCGATACTGTCTATCCCGATTTGATGGGCATATTCAATAATATCTTTTTTTAATTGTTTATTATCCACCATAATGCCTCCATATCCATGGTCCATTTTGTATTTTAACACACAATACATAGATACAAGTTAAATTTTCTTCAAAAATTAAAGCTGATACCTTTCTGTAGATATCAGCTTGTTGATAATTATTAATGAATTTTTGTGCCGACGGGTTGTCCATCAAAATACTGTCTCATCATATTCTCTTCATAACCTGGCGCAATCACGATTTCTTTAACGCCTGCACTAAGTGCTTTCGATGCGTCTTTCAACTTTGGAATCATATCATCACTAATCATCTTAGAGTTGATTAATTTGTCTAATTCAGAAAGTTGAATATCAAAAATAACCTCACCTTGATTTTGTACACCTGGTATATCACTTAAAATGATTAAAGGTGATTGTAATGTTGCGGCAATTTTATAAGCAAGTGTTTCTGCATTAATACTATAAAATTGATTATGATAGCGACCGATAGAAGCAACGACTGGAATATAATTCGTGCAAAGTTGTTTAAAAACTTCTCGATTGATATTTTCTGGTTCGGCTACGAAACCTAGTTCTTTAGAAATAGGACGACAATCAAATATTGGAAAATATGCCCCGTTAATGCCAATGAAATCTTGTGCAACTTCATTTGCTTCTTCCACTACGTCAACATTGACTTTGCATAATAAAGTATTGGCTATAATATTTAAGGTTGGAAGATTGATTTTCCTAATGCCATTGATATATTCCGCTTCAATACCATTTTCTATTAATGCTTCATTTACCTTCGGACCGCCATCATGCACAATAATTGGATACAGTCCGTTACTTCTAAGATCAGCAATTTGTTTAAATGTCGTAGATGCTAATTGATTGATAATACTACCACTGATTTTTATAACAATGAATTTCATGAATCAATCACTTTTATCCCTTTCTCTAGTTGAATGACATATACCTATACTTATCTTTTAAACTGGTTTAAAAAGTTAACGCCATAATCTATTTTGATTTTTGTTAATCAGTAAACATAATATCTTTATAATAGAGGTATAGAAATGTGTCTTTTACTGGATGATATGTTTTATAAAGTGATGCATATATTTAAGCATCACAGCAAGAAGATGATGAAATAACTAATTTAGTTTAAAAGGGTCATTGCTCTAAACAATAACGTTATATTCATCATCATGGCTGCTTGCTGTTCGTTATAATACACGTTTTAAAAATTGTTGCGTTCTTTCATTTTGCGGATTACCGAAAATTTGTGAAGGCGTACCTGCTTCAGCTACAATGCCATCTGCCATAAATACCACTTTGTCACTGACATCACGCGCAAACTGCATTTCGTGTGTTACCACAACCATGGTCATGCCTTCTTTCGCAAGGTCTTTCATAACTTGAAGCACATCTCCAACTACTTCTGGATCAAGTGCAGAAGTCGGTTCATCAAAGAGTAATACATCTGGATGCATTGCCAACGCTCTAGCAATCGCAACCCTTTGTTTCTGACCTCCTGATAATTGTGCTGGATAACTATTTCCTTTATCTGATAAACCTACTTTATCTAAAAGTTCTTGTGCTTCTTGTTTTAAACTTGTTGAATCTGTATGTTTTAGTAACTTCGGTGCTAACATGATATTCTCTAAGACGGTTTTATGCGGAAATAAATTGAAGTTTTGAAAAACCATGCCCATTTTTTGGCGTAATTCATTTACTTTCACATCTTTACCTAAAATATTAGTACCTTCAAAGTTAATTTCTCCGCCATCTGGTTGCTCTAAAAGATTAATACATCTTAATAAAGTACTTTTACCTCCACCAGATGGTCCTATAATCGCCACTACTTCTCCTGCGTTAATTTCTAGTTCAATGTCTTTTAAAACTTCATTACTGCCGAAGTTTTTCTTTAAATGTTTAATATTAATCACTGACTTTCATTCTCCCTTCAAAGAAGTTCATGACTCTTGATAATACAAAGGTCAATACAAAGTAAAGAATTGCTGCTACAAGTAATGGCGTAAATGGATCAAAAGATGCACCTTGGACAACTTGGGCATTAAACATAATCTCACTGACACCGATAACTGACACAATAGATGATTCTTTAATAACTGTCACAAACTCATTACCTAATGCTGGTAAAATATTTTTAATTGCTTGAGGTAAAATAATTGTTTTCATTGTTTGGCCATAGCTTAAACCTAAACTTCTGGCTGCTTCTGTTTGGCCTTTATCAACAGCGTTAATACCCGCTCTAATTATTTCTGCAATATATGCAGCACAGTTGATAACCATCGCAATCATACCGCAAATTAGCGCTGAGATATCCCAACCCAATACAGCAGTTGTACCGAAGAACACTAAGAATACTTGTACAAGTAATGGTGTACCTCTGATAAATTCAATGTATACAGAAGCTAACCATTTTAAAGGTTTTATTGAACTTAATTTCATTAAAGCGAAGAATGCGCCAAATAAAGCACCAAATACTACACCGACTATAGAAATTAAAATTGTATTTTTAATACCTGTTAAAAAGAATGAACCGTACTTAGTAAAGAAGTTTCCTTCTTCTTCCATAGATTGTGCTGCGATATCTTTATATTTCGGAATCAAGTTTTGATCTTTTACATCTTTAACTGATTTGTTTACTTGCGCTAGTAATACCGGCGCATTTTTAGGTATCGCAATTGAATTATCTTTATCAGGTTCATGGAATTTAACTTTCGCAAATCCTAATTCAGGATTTTGTTGTAAGTAAGCCTCTGCTACAGGTCTTTCAATAATTGCACCATCTACTTTGCCGCTTTTTAAAGACATGATTGCTTCTGGTAGACGTGTTAATGAGTGAACATCAGCATTTTCGATTTCTGTTTTTGCTAACTGCTCTTGAGTCGTTTGTTTTTGTGCTGCGATTCTTTTATTGTCAAAATCACGTAATGATTTATATTTATCGATCTCAGTTTTTTTAACAATGATGGATTGTCCAGACTTCATATAAAAATCTGAGAAGTCTACTTCTTTTTTACGTTCTGGTGTTGGTGTCATTCCAGAAATAATCATATCGATTTTTCCTGTTTTCAAAGCACCTAGTAAACTATCAAATGACATGTTTTCAATTTTTAGCTTTAGATGATTGTCTTTAGCAATTTTCTTAGCTAATTCAACGTCAATGCCGACATATTCTCGTTTTCCATTTTTCGAAGATTCGAATTCATATGGCGCATAGTCAGCAGATAGTCCTACTCTTAATTCCCCTCTTTGTTTAATCTTTTCCCATACGGGGTCTTGTGCCTCAGCATTTGCCTTTAAATTAAATAGCGGTAAAATGATGCCGAGTAAAAATACCGTACATATGAATACTTTAATTATGTTTAATGCTTTATGTTGTATCATAGCGATGTCCTCCTTAACTTATGGAATTATTATACATATAGTTGTATCAATATGCAATAGGTATTTTTAAATTTTCTGAAAACTTGAGTTACTCATATAAAAAACTGCATAAAAATAGCCTTGTTCGGATTTGAACAAGGCCAAAGATTTATTGTTTAGGTATATCAAATTTATAAATTTCATTGTTATAACCTGGTAAAATTCTCTTACATACTTGATGGATAATAAAACCAGAAACAAATGGGATGATAAAGTAACCAAATGCTAATAATACAATATTTGTAAATGAATCGCCTTCCATTCGGTTAAACGCATTGATCGGGCCTACAAGTCCTGTATAGCCAAATCCTGCTGACATTGGTGTTCCTTGGATGCCGATAAAGTATGCTACAAGACCAGCAACTAAACCATTTAAAGCTAATGGTACTGCGATAATCAAATGTTTGAAATATACAGGAATCATCATTTTAGCTGCACCAATGATCAATACGATATTGACACCTGCTTTATTGACTGGCAACGAGCCCCAAATGAATGTTACACATGCTGCAACGATACCTAAGTTTGCTGCACCACTGCCTAAGCCTGATAACGAAATGGCAGTCGCAATCGCTACCAATGAAATTGGCGTAACCATTAACAAAGCATAAGTCATTGCGATTAAGATACTCATCAATAATGGATTTAATTCCGTAAATGAATGAATCATTGCACCTAATGCTTTAGTGATATGAGATACAAATGGTAAAATCATTAAACCGATAAAACCAGAAACGACAGGAATCACTACAGGTAAAATGATCATTTCAAGTGAACCTAATTTACCACTTAAAAGCAATACAAGCACACATGCAATCATCACAACGATAATGATATTGATAATATCCCCAATACCTTTTAAAGCTAAGCCTTTCGAAGTGAATTGTACTGCACCAGAACCTATCATTGCAGAAGTACCTATCATGACAGCAGACGGACCGCTGAATTTAAATTGATGTGCCGCTAAGACACCTATAATAAACGCCATAAAAGATTGTATTGCTATAACGATTTGAAAAATTAATTCTAAATAATGATTTCCATTCATGAAAAACTTAAGGATTTCACCTAGTAATGCGTTCGGTAACAAAGCAACTACAACGCCTGCTCCTACCGCATTCAATATGTTACTAAAAAATACTTTTGTGTTTAACTCTGATTTAGCCATAAGATGTAAATTTATCCTCCGTTCTTTAACTATTGCTTTTATTCTATAATAATTCTATCAAAGCAACAATACGAAAAACGGAACAAAGGTAACATAAAGTTACATATGCATATCAAATCATATATTTAATAAGTATAGTTAATGCGCTTTCTATATAAGTTTTTAAATTTTTGTATCAGATAATTAAAACAACTTCACTTCTAGAATGGAATAAACAAGGTAATTCTTGAATATCTTAAAAGTCCAGACTATACATCAACAGATATTACTTTACGTCAATATAGTCATTGCTTTAAGGAAAAGTTTGAAACAGTCAATGTAAAGCCTTTAAATATAACCAGTTATTTATAATCAATAACTATGATCAAAATATCTATTAACAATACTATAAGTGTCCATAACGTGACCAAAATTATATATTTAAACGTTACTTAGTATATAAAAAAGGCTCTATACTATTTAGGACTGGTGATAATCACTAGTCCTATTTTTGATACAAAAAAAGCGCAATTATCTCTATAATTAGAAGTATCCTACAACCAATAATTAAGGAGATAATGCGCCTATGTCTA
>NZ_JAHMSB010000016.1:0-31910 GCF_018986355.1 Staphylococcus sp. CWZ226
TTTAGCATACTATCACCTCATTATCTTATTACTATCATTATACAAGAAATGGGGAAAAGGTTATTATGTAAAATGTTAAAAAATAAAAAATGCCGACAAGTCCGTAGGACTTTGTCGACAGTCTGAGAACGTCTAAATAGTTAGACGTTCTTTTTTTCTTCAAAAAAATCAACTTCATTTTTGGTAGTTAATACTATAGCGTTCATTGCTTAGGATGTTTAAAACGTCCGACTATCCAAGCAATCAATGCTAATAACATTACACAAATAAAAAGAACGATATTGATATAACTTTTTATTATCTGATCAGGATTAAACAAGCTATTAAGTAACAATATTCCTGTAAGTATGATTAATAGATATTGAACGATGACATAGCGTTTCTTCATATTCAATCAGCACCTCTCTCTTTATATGCGTGATTAACTTTAAAATTAGAATAACATAAAATTGTTAAAATATGATTAAATAATTGAAGCGAGTGTGTAATGAATCATCTACCTTGTTTGAGTCATTTGAAATGAAGTCGATTTAAGTAAACATTATGAAAGCTTGTATATTTAAGAGTGAAAAGAAAAAGAGAAAAAATGTGTATTTTATTGTTGACAATCGTCAACAATGGGTTTAATATTAGAAAACGTACACAGGGTGTACCATTTAAAATAACAAATCAATAATGGAAAATAAATGCGTAAAAGTGTTGGGGTATCAAGCTTTTACGTTTTAAAAAGTATCATAGTACATGGGGTGTACTATAAAGGAGAAGGAGTTACTTATGTTTAATGAGTTAAAATTTATCAAAAATAATAAGATGTTAATTGTTGCGTTAATTGCGATTGGTTTATTACCTCTGATTTATGTAGCATTATTTGTGGGGTCAATTTGGAATCCATATGATAAGACAGACCAATTGAAAATATCTATTGTTAATGAAGATAAAGCAGCAACACTTCAAGGCAAGAAAATCAATATTGGAGACGAAGTCGTATCGAAACTTAAAGATAATAAAAAATTCGATTTCCAAGAAGTATCTATAGACACAGCGAAAAAACAATTAAAGAACGGCAAAGCTATCGGAACAATTATTATTCCAGAAGATGCATCTAAAAATGCGACAACATTATTAAATAAAAATCCAAAGAAAATTGAGTTAGAAACACAAGTGAACCCAGGTTCAAGTTATACAGGCAGTCAAGCGGCACAAAAAGCGATTGATACTGTAACCAAATCGATTCGCAATACAGTGCGTGCAGAATACTTAGATGAATTATTTGCGGCTAATAAACAATCTAAACAAGGTTATACAGATACATCGAAGGCTTTAGGACAAATGTCTCAAGCAGAAGGGCAATTAATTAATGGTAATGAACAGGTGACTGCAGGTTTAAAACAAATGGCACCTATGGCAGGCGCACAAGGTGAACAGTTAGTTCAAGGTAATGAACAAGTGACACAAGGCATACAACAGCTTCAACAAAATAATGAACAGCTTAAACAAAAAATTGATCAAGCAGTAGAAAAACAAACGAATGTCCATTTTGAAAATGAACAAGCATTGAATGATATTGAGAAAGTAACAGAAAACAATATCACTAAAGCAGATTACTATGGCGAAACAGTTTTACCTTATATGGCAAGTGTAGGTTTATTTGTAGGTGCTGTATCTTTTGCGGCAATTTATCCATTAACTAAAACATTACGTCAAGATGTCGCACCATGGAAACAATGGTTAGGTAAAGTGTTCTTATATGTCTTACAAGGTTCATTCAGTGCCATCATGTTAAGTCTATGGGTGAAATTCGGACTCGGTTTAGATATTGAAAACATAGGTAAGTTCTTAACAGTCATGTTCTTATGGGCAATTGCGGCAATCGCAGTAACTTCTTTACTCGTACTATTATTAGATCGTGTCGGTTTATTCTTAGCGATGTTATTGTTAGTACTGCAATTAAGCTCAAGTGAAGGAATGTTCCCGATTGAAATGTCAGCCGCATTCTTCCGTTTCATCCACCCATTCTCACCAATGTCATACGCGATTCAAGGCTTCCGTGAAGCCATCTTTACGAATGCAGGCCACTTTACTTTCGGTTTTGTAGCCGCAATCCTTACTGGTATTGCGTTAGGTGCGATGTTGATTCAATATCTAGTATTAATCTGGTTTAACAAACGTGGCAAACCACTATTCCAAATGAAATTCAACTAATGATAAAATGTGAGTGAAGCGCAATAAGTTGGAGGGACAATCATGAATGACGAAATGAAAGAAGCATTAACTAGATTTGATTTGAGTTTAATGAATATCAATAAATACATTTCAGATATGCTTCAAGAAACAGGATTGAAACATATGATTTCACGAGAGCAATTAGAAGCTTTAATTATGATCCGTTCTCATCGCAGATTAACGATTAATGAACTTGCTGACTTACAAGATATCTTTAAAACTGCAGCTTCTAAACGTATTCATAAACTAGAAAAAATGGGGCTGGTACAACAAGCAGCTTCAGATAATAAGCGTATTAAATTAATGGAAATGACTGATGAGGGCATTCAATTTTTAGAAGAAGTCAAAGAAAAAATGGCTTGGATTGTCAGTGAATGTTTAAAAGGACATTTCAGTACTGAGGAAATTGTGCAGTTTGTAGATAAACTTCAAGCCATTGAACAAACATTGAAACAACGTTAAATGAATAACGTAAGGTTAAGCACCGCTACACGATAGAGAGTGAAGCGGTGCTTTTATTTACGCTCAATGCATAGTCAACGTGGGGAGGCGGGTATAGAAGGATAACATTCATGTAAGAGATAAACGTTATAAGTACGAAGGAGTTGGAAAATATGTCAGAAACAATGAAGGCTATGGCTGTTCAAAAGTATGGGAAACAACCTGTTGAGATGATTGATTTACCTGTACCAGAGTCTGGTCCAGAAGAGGTCCTAGTACGTGTGAAAGCTGCTAGTGTGAATCCAGTAGATTTTAAAACACGTGATGGTGATTTAAAAGCAGTCGTGAAACATAAATTTCCGCTAGTACTCGGTAATGATTTGGCAGGCGTTGTGGAGAAAGTAGGGAAAGACGTTAGAAACTTTAAAGTCGGAGATAAGGTATACGGCCGACCTGGCAAAAATAATATGGGAACATTTGCGCAGTATTTTGCGATTAATCAGTATGATATTGCGTTGATGCCGAAGAACTTAGATTTTGTGGAAGCGACGAGTATTCCGTTAGTTGGTTTAACGAGCTATCAGGCTTTCCATGAAATCATGCATCTTAAAGCAGGAGATAAAGTGTTGGTTGAAGCGGGTTCAGGCGGTATTGGTACCTTTGCGATTCAATTAGGCCGTGTGATGGGCTTACATGTCGCGACGACTGTCAGTGAAAAAGGTGAATCCTTAGTTCGATCACTCGGCGCAGATGAAATTATTAATTATAAACAACAAAATTTCTGGGATGTCTTATCTAATTATGATGGGGTCTTTGATACGTTAGGTGGCAAAAACTTAGAAAAAGCCTTTACGATATTAAAACCAGGCGGATCTATTGCCTCACTAGTCGGACCGCCGACTATGAAATTCGCAGATACCTGGCATTTAAATTTAGCAAAACGTGCAGGTATTTGGTATTTGTCTCGTCATGTTCGTAAGCTTGCGAAAGCACATCATGTGTATTATGAATTCTTCTTAATGCATCCGAGTGATGCGCAATTACGTACAATTACGAACCTTATTGAAGAAGGCGAAATCAAACCTGTCATTGATAAGGTCTATCCATTCCATGATACGCAACGTGCACTCGATTATTCAGAACAAGGTCATGCGAAAGGTAAGATTGTGATTAAAGTGGAAGATTAATTGATAGATAACTGAATAACAAAAGGAGCAACCATTAAGGTGCTCCTTTTGTGTATACATATAGAATATTTAAATCAATCATAGCTCACTACATTAATAATAAACCGATAATAATCGCGATACTTGCGGTTCCGTTATTTAACGCATGGACCATATAGCTGTCCCAAAGATTGCGACGGCGTTGATAAGCAAGATAGAAACAAGCACCCATTCCCATATAAAGTAAGAAACCTACGATGTTGGTGCTGGCATGGTTGATTGAAAAAATAGCTGAAGAAATCAGCATCGGCAACCAGAATGAGAATCTAGAGAAAATCGTTTCTTTGAAAATACCTCTGAAGGTAATTTCTTCTAAAAATGGTCCGACAAATGTCAGATGGAACACGAATAAGATGAGTGCAATCACAATCATCGGATTTGTGAAGTCCTGTAGATGTTGAACTTGTTTTAACAGTAATTCATCATTTTCTGAACCTTGTTCACCAAAAACCACTGCCATGACGACAACACATAGTGCAGTCCAAATACGTGTGGCGATGAAATATAGAATATTCCAGGCAATGTCTACAAAACCAAGGGGTTTTAAACTTTCATAACCTTTTTTACGGTAATACCAGACGAGTAACCAGATAACTAGTGCTGACCAAATGACGTAGCCTACAATAATACCTGCGAATGCGAGCAGATTACCATGGGGATTCATAGCGACAAATCCGATTAAAAACATTGCGACAAGTGTTGGTGTCGTACATAAAAACATAAAGACAATCCATAAGATAATGTTGAGCCAACGTCTGCCTTTTGGACGTATGTTGTCAGGATGAGATCGCTTTGATTTTTTTCTGTTTGGTTCATGTGTTTCGTTAGGTGTTATGTAATGTTCAGGGTTGGTTGATTCATCGGTGTAGTAAATATAATCGTCATTTTGTTTAGACATGATGTGACTCCTCTCTTCATTTTAGAGTTCATAATTTCAGTCTATCATACGTTATTAAAAGACAGTGCATTATATCGTAAGTGATGTGATTTCATTCCTAATTGTTAAGTGCGTTATATTGCGTGTTGACAGTGAGAATGAATATCACTTATCATAAAAGTGTAACAAGTTACGCTTATTCGTTTTAAGCAAATAATTCATAAACATAATGTTTTAGTTTTTGTGTGAGATAGTTTAAGATAAATAAGTAAATCATTACGTCTTAAGTCATCAGATGACCGGACATTTAATTTGAGGAAGGTGGTTAAGAAATGAGTCAAGCAGAATCAAAAAACGTTATTTTGATTGGTGCAGGGGTATTAAGCACCACTTTTGGTTCATTTTTAAAAGAGATTCAACCTGACTGGAACATCAAGTTATTTGAACGCTTAGATGGTCCTGGGTTGGAAAGTTCTTATGATACAAGTAATGCTGGCACTGGGCATGCCGCATTATGTGAGTTGAACTATACGGTTGAACAACCAGATGGTTCAATTGATGTGGAAAAAGCGAAAGAAATTAATGAACAGTTTGAGATTTCAAAACAGTTCTGGTCACATTTAGTGAAAACGAATGCGATTGAAAACCCACGTGAGTTCATCACGCCATTACCACACATCAGTTTCGTTCAAGGTGTGAAAAATGTTCAATTCTTGAAGAAACGTTATGAAGCATTGAAAAATTTACCAATGTTCTCTGATATTGAGTACACTGAAGATCGTGATAAACTTGCGCAATGGATGCCTTTAATGATGGAAGGCCGTTCTCCACACTTAGCGATTGCGGCAAGTAAGATTGATAAAGGAACAGACGTTAACTTTGGTGAGTTAACACGTAAATTAGCTTCAAACTTAGAAACACATAACAATGCAGAACTTTTCTATCGTCACGAAGTAGTTGGATTCCAACAACGTGCTGATAAGAAATGGGAAGTAGAAGTACGTAACTTAGATACTGACAATGTTGAAACACATGTGGCAGACTATATCTTTATCGGTGCTGGTGGTGCCGCAATCCCATTACTTCAAAAAACACGTATTGAAGAAAGTAAAAACTTAGGCGGTTTCCCAATCAGTGGTGCATTCTTAGTATGTAATAAACCGGAAATTGTACAACAACACGATGCGAAAGTTTACGGTAAAGAGCCGCCAGGCACACCACCAATGACGGTACCGCATTTAGACCGTCGTTATGTACGTGGAAAAGAAAGTCTATTATTTGGACCATTCGCAGCAATCGGACCTAAATTCTTGAAACACGGTTCAAACTTAGACTTATTCCGTTCATTGAATCGTGATAACTTATTAACAATGGCAGCTGCTGGGGTTAAAAACTTATCACTTGTTAAATATTCAATCCAACAAATGTTGATGAAAAAAGAAGACCGTATGAAAGAATTACGTCGTTTCGTACCAGATGCGAAAGACGAAGATTGGGATTTACACATTGCAGGTAAACGTGTTCAAGTAATCAAAGATACACAAGAACATGGTCGCGGCTTTATCCAATTCGGTACAGAAGTCGTTCACTCTAAAGACCACACTGTAGTCGCAATGTTAGGTGAATCACCAGGGGCTTCAACTTCAGTATCAGTCGCATTAGAAATCATTGAACAAAACTTCCCTGACTACCTAGAACAATGGTCAGGCAAATTAAAAGAAATGATTCCATCTTATGGCGAATCATTAATTGAGGATACGAAGTTATTAAACAAAGTACGTAAAGCATCAGCGGATACTTTGAAATTAAATGAAAAATAAGCAATAACACAATAAAACAGTGCTTCCTTAAAGTAGGAGGTACTGCTTTTTTATACATAAGTATGGATTTCATAGTGGTATTGGATAGATAAGAGACAGACTGAGGTTTGTCTGAGGTGAGTAGAAGGGATGTCTAAAATTTATTGGCAGCACATTGTTGGAATTGTGTAGATTCCAGTTGGAATAAGCATAAGAAAACCATGTTTCATAACTGAGATGAAACATGGTTTTCCTATACCATTTATATATTTCATTTGATTAATACTCTAATAGAGTAAAGTCGATGTGTAGACTAAATAAGTTTCAAATGCTTTTGCTTAAGTTGTATGAAGGTGTTCAATTGATTCAGTAGAATATGTGACAGTAAATTCTGGATGATATTTATTGATATAGTATTTTGTTGCGCGTTCATGATCATTATTTTGATAGCTGTGTAAAAATGAAATCACAATTGCTTCTACGCCTTCAGTTTTAAAGTTGCGTATAATGTCTTCTACTTCATCGAAATCAAGACCATTAAGAATCTTGCCTTCATAGTTAATATGTTCTGAAACTTCTCTTCTTAAGTGACGTTGTATGAGAGGGATTGATTGTTGTAGCTGTGTGTTAAATAACTCTGGTTGAATGTCGCAAGCAGTTTTTAAAATTTTTCGGACACCTTCTGTAAGAATGATGCCTGTTTTAACACGCTTATTTTTTGTTAATGCCTGAACAGCTGTTGCTGTATGATTGATAAACTCTCGGATGGCTTCTAAATGTAGTTGACTTTGGCTAAGTAGTTTAACTATATCTTGATCACAGTGCTTTAATGTGTCTCTTGTCTTTCCTAAAATTAAATCTCTGTTATTATTTGATGCGTCTGATTCTGTTCTGGTGTCGCCTATACTTTTGGCTGTGCGCATAATAATAATGCTCCTTTCAGTTTTAGAAGTTCATCTATTTTAGGTACTACAACACATGATACTGTCATAAAAGATGTTGAGTTACTTTTGAGATAGTAAGTAACCATCTATTACTGTGCAATGCTCAATGACAGTATTTGTGTAATCCGGTTATATATTACCACAGTGTAAAATATTTTCAATTAGAATTCTGAATATTACAATTACTTTAAGTTTGTTAAGGGTTGAAATGAGGGCATTTTAGAAGGATAAATAAATTATATTAGAATTTGATTACAACTAGAAAACGCTGTCAAACGAAAAATTTTTGAAAATTTTTTTAGATTTCGCTGTAACCGTTGGTATTTAAGTGACGAACGCAGATAAAAAAATGTCTAAAATGGGCGAGAAAGTGGCTTTTTTGCCGACTTAAATTTGCGTAAAAATATCATTGTGTTAAGCTAAGAAACATCTTTGCTAAAAAGTTAAAAGCAATTTTTTGCAAGGGATAAAGGATTTCAGGTTAATATTTTAGTTAACTCAAATGTTCTTAATCTAAAAAGTAGGGTATATGAAAATATCTTAGTTAAAAAAAGCGGTATAAATACTATTTGATACAACGTTACATAAACAAAGGCATTTGCTTACGAAACTTGGGAGAATTGTTTTAGCTGCTTTTTTGAATAGATTAAGTACTTCATTAGGGGTAAGTATGTGGGGACATACTTTTAGAAGTTGTGCGCAATGAGTTAATTAAAATAAGATTTCAGGGTGAATGGGGAGTTATTCAAAGTCATCTTGGCTTTGTAACTTTGATTTAGATTCTGAACCTTGTCATTGCTATGCCTAAGAACGATCCGTACATTTTATTCCAAATAATTTGAAAGGATGTTTATTTTAGACATGTTTACTTTAGGAGCAACACTGAGACAACAGGTACACCCAGACTGGCAAACGTATATCATGATTGCTTTGTATTTCTTAATCTTATTAGTCATCGGCTACTATGGTTATAAGAAAGCAACAGGAAATGTCAGTGAATACATGCTGGGCGGCCGTAGCATTGGGCCATACGTAACGGCACTCTCCGCAGGGGCATCCGACATGAGTGGTTGGATGATCATGGGACTACCCGGTGAGGTCTATACTACTGGACTTTCAGCTGCGTGGCTTGCGATTGGTTTAACACTTGGTGCATATATCAACTACTTCGTAGTAGCACCGAGATTACGTGTATATACAGAACAAGCTGGTGATGCAATTACGTTGCCAGACTTCTTCAAGAATCGTCTTGCTGACCATTCTAACTTGATTAAAATTATTTCAGGAGGCATTATCGTCGTATTCTTTACCCTATACACACATGCGGGTATGGTATCAGGCGGTAAACTCTTCGACAGTGCATTCGGATTGGATTATCGTTTAGGATTAATCTTAATTTCAGTTATCGTTATCGCGTATACATTCTTTGGTGGATACTTAGCAGTATCACTGACTGACTTCTTCCAAGGTGTGATTATGCTGATTGCGATGATTATGGTTCCGATTGTCGAATTACTTAAATTAAATGGATTAGACACATTCAATACAGTAACAGATTTAAAACCGACAAACTTAGATTTATTCAAAGGGACAACAATTGTCGGAATTATCTCATTCTTCGCATGGGGCTTAGGTTACTTCGGTCAACCTCATATCATCGTGCGTTTCATGAGTATTAAAACTGTTAAACAATTAAGAACAGCACGTCGTTTTGGTATCGGCTGGATGGCTGTCAGCTTAATTGGAGCAGTATTCGTGGGCTTAATCGGTATCGCGTTTATTCAAGATAAAGGCGTTGAATTAAAAGACCCAGAAACATTATTTATTTTAATGAGTCAAATTTTATTCCACCCATTAGTCGGCGGTTTCTTACTCGCTGCAATCTTGGCTGCGATTATGAGTACAATTTCTTCTCAATTACTTGTAACATCAAGCTCATTGACTGAAGACTTCTACAAATTAATCCGTGGTGAAGAAGCTGCGAAGAAACATCAAAAAGAATTCTTATTAGTAGGTCGTTTATCAGTATTAGTTGTTGCGATTATTTCTATCGCAATTGCTTGGTCACCAAACGACACAATTTTAAACCTAGTAGGTAATGCATGGGCAGGTTTCGGTGCCGCATTCGGTCCACTTGTTGTAATGTCACTTTACTGGAAAGGTTTAAGTCGTACAGGTGCAATCAGTGGTATGATCGCTGGTGCAGTTGTTGTAATTTTATGGATTGTCTTCGCAAAACCATTAGGTGAAACAAATGACTTCTTCAACTTATATGAAATCATCCCTGGTGTGATTGCCAGTGTGTTAGTAACAATCATTGTTTCTAAATTCACGAAGAAACCGGATATAGACGTTTCAGGTGATATTGACCGTGTTAAAGCGGTAGTTAAAAAAGAAATGAGCTAAGTTACTATCATGCTTTAACTAGGATATGAAAGAACACTAATAATCTAATTGAATAGTAGAGAGATAGAGAAGCCTCTGAAGTGGCACACAAGTCACTTCAGAGGCTTTATTTTTGATTGCTATAACCCAGGAAATAAAAAGTATATTTTCTCTTTCCTTCATCCTTATAACATGAAAACATCCCCGCCGAATGACAGGGATGTAAGGTGTATTGCTTTTATTTTTTATTATATTTTTCGATTTCTGCTTCACGTAATTCAACACGACGGATTTTACCTGAATTAGTTTTTGGTAATTCTTCAACAAATTCAATCGCACGTGGATATTTATAAGGTGCGACATCGTATTTGACATAATTTTGAAGTTCTTTCACTAAGTCATCACTTGGTTCATAGCCATCTTGTAAGATAATGAAGGCTTTTACGATATTACCACGTAATTCATGTGGGCTTGCGACCACTGCACATTCTTTAACTGCAGGGTGTTTCGTTAATGAATCTTCCACTTCGAATGGTCCGATTGTGTAACCAGAGCTGATAATGATATCGTCTTTACGGCCTTCGAACCAGAAGTAGCCATCTTCATCAACTTTAGCTAAGTCGCCTGACATGAAATAGTTGCCGACGATACGTTCTTGTGTACGTTCAGGCTCTTTGAAGTAACCTTTGAACAATGCAGGTAAATCGACTGGAACAGCGATATTGCCGACTTCTCCGACTTCAGCTAAGTTACCTTCATCATCAATAATAGTGACTTCACTGCCAGGGATAGCTTTACCCATAGAACCAGGTTTACCTTTAACATCTTTTAATAAACCGATCACTAAAGTACTTTCTGTTTGACCGTAACCGTCACGTACTGTGATATCGAAAGTATCTTGGAATTTCTCAACAACTTCTTGGTTTAAAGGTTCTCCGGCTGATACAGCGTCATGAAGATGAGATAGGTCATAACTACCTAAATCTTGGAGTTTGGCCATAATACGGTACTCAGTCGGCGTACAGCAAAGTACGTTGATTTTGTATTTTTCGAGTAATTCTAAATAGACTGTGCCGTTGAAGCGACCATTAAACACAAAGGCTGTTGCGCCGGATGTCATTGTAGATAGGAATGGACTCCATACCCATTTTTGCCAACCAGGTGCGGCAGTGGCCCATACAATGTCACCTTCACTGATGTTCAACCAATGTTTCGGTGCCATCTGCATATGTGCGTAACCCCAGCCATGTGAGTGTACAACAGCTTTAGGATTGCCTGTTGTACCTGATGTATAAGGTAAGAAAGCGACGTCATCACGTTTTGTCGGTGTGATGTCTAATTCCTCACTCATTTCTTTTTTGCCTTCTTCGACATTAATCCAATCTTCTTTAGTATCCCCAATAATGAATTTTGTTAAGTCATCATATTCTTTTACGCCTTCAAATTCATCTGCCCCTGACGCAATAGACAAGACTGCATCGACTTCACCGTGTGTAATACGGTACTGCAAGTCTTTCGTTCTTAACATTTCAGATGCTGGGATTAAAGCGACACCTAATTTCAATGCCGCAATATAAACTTCATATGTTTCAATACTGCGTTCCATTTTAATGAGTAATGTATCACCTTTACGCAAACCATGTTGTTTAAATAAATTACCAATGCGATTTGCGCTGCGAATTAATTCATCATAAGTTACTTCTGTTGTTCCACCTGCATTATCTTCAAAGATGATCGCAACTTTTGATTTATCTTTTGCGTACTTCTCAATCTCAGAGACAATATTGAAATCTTCAGGTGCCACTAAATGGGGTTTATTCATTCTTTTACTCCTCCTAACACTAAAAGCACGTTCTGTTATTTTATTTTGAAAATAGAATACCACTCCATTCTATCAATCCTCAACTTATAAGATAAGCGAAGCGGTTTAAATTATTAAGGAAAACGTTTTCTTTTAAAAATTAATTCTACTTAAAGAATAGAAATACTTGTTATAATGAAACTGAATCAAACTATAGAAAGCAGGTATCATTATGAAATCCATTCTTTTATTGGGCCAATCCAATATGGCAGGCAGAGGCTTTCTAAATGAAGTTCCAGCCATTATTAATGAACATATCCATGTCTTAAGAAATGGCAGATGGCAAATGATGGGTGAACCGATTCACGCTGATAGACATTTAGCAGGTGTCGGTTTGGCGAGTGCGTTTGCGCAAGCTTGGTCAATCGACCATCCCAATGAATCTATCGGCTTAATCCCTTGTGCTGAAGGCGGCAGTGCTATTTCAGAATGGCAACCTGGAAGTGTACTCATGCGCCATGCACTTTCTGAAGCACGTTTTGCGCAAGAAACGAGTGAAATTATCGGTATCTTATGGCACCAAGGTGAAAACGACTGTAATCAGGATTTATATCAAGTGTATCAATCACAATTAAAAAATGTGATTGCACATGTCAGAAAGGAACTTGATCTGCCTCATGTACCTTTCATCATAGGTGGGTTAGATCATTTAACACATGCAGAAGGTTTCAGTCGTACTTTGACACAACATGCAGAAATCAACCATATTTTACAAACTATGCCGCAACAAGTGCCAGACACATACTTTGTCACTTCAAAAGGGTTAACAATGAATCCAGACGGTATTCATTTTAATGCACAATCATTAAGAAGATTCGGCTTGCGTTATTATGAAGTGTTTAAAACGTTAACGTCATTATACGAACCGTTAAAAGACGAAGCGACATGTGTTGAAGCCTTATATGAACGTCCGCTATCTAAAAATGAACAAATGCGTGTTGAATATGAAAAGTTAGCGACAGGTCAAATATCATTTGAAACGTTTAGCGAACGTCTTAAATCATAGAAAACAGAATGCACCCTCGTGTCATCAACACGAGGGTGTTAAACTATCTGTTATTAGATTTCTAAAAATTCAAATAATTTTTATGCTAAGTTCGTATCGTTAGGCAAAGTGGCTTTCTTTTTTCTAGCTTTCACACCTTCACGTTTATCTTTCGGCAACTTCACAATCTTATAACCTGTGTATGCGAAGATAATAGAAATGATTGGTACTAAGAAGTTTAAGAATGCGAATGGCGCATACTGCATTACGCCGACACCTAATGTTGATGCGATAAACACACCACATGTGTTCCATGGTACGAAGACAGAAGTCAGTGTACCGCCATCCTCTAACGCACGTGATAAGTTCTTAGGATGTAAACCTTTATCCGCAAAAGTTTGTGCATACATACGTCCTGGTACAATAATAGAAATATATTGTTCAGAACAAGTGAAGTTTGTACCGATACAAGATAGAATCACTGATGTTAATAATGAACCTGTATTCTTTGCCCAACGTAAGATGATGCTAATGAGTGAATCTAACATACCTGAATATTCTAAGACACCACCGAATGTCATTGCGACGAGTGTCAGTGAAATTGTATAGAACATAGATTCTAAACCACCACGGTTAAATAACTCATCCACCATCTTATTGCCTGACTCCATTGTATAACCTGTTTGAAGTGCAGTCAGTGCTTCTGTTAAAGAACCGCCTTGTACAAAAATTTGTGCGAAGAATCCTAAGATAATACCAGCACAAATGGCAGGAATGGCAGGTACTTTAAACATTACTAATACAATAACAGCTAAAGGAATTAACAATAACCAAGGTGAAATCACAAATTCATTCTGCATCGTTGATAGAATTTTCTCAATATTTTTAGCGTCGAAATTACGATTACCATACTGCATCCCAATAATAAAGAATGCGATGAGTGAAATCACAAGTGCTGGGATTGTTGTATAAGTCATATGTTTAATATGTTCGAATAAATCTACTTTCGTTAATCCTGATGCTAAGTTTGTTGTATCAGAGAGTGGACTCATTTTATCTCCAAAATATGAGCCTGAGATGACAGCGCCTGCTACCATACCTGGGTTAATTCCCATACTCATTCCAATCCCCATTGAAGCAACCCCCACAGTTGCCATGGTAGACCAAGAACTTCCGATTGCTAATGCGACAATACCACACAGTAAGACGACTACTGCTAAGAAGAAACGTGGATCAATCAACTGTAGACCATAATAAATCATTGTCGCAACGACACCGCTGCCAATCCATGATCCGATAATCAATCCGACTAAAATAATGATGACAATCGCAGGTAAAGCATGTCTGATCCCCTTATACATCATCTGCTCGACATCGTCGAACTTATAGCCATGCAACATTGTAACCCCGATAGCCACTGCTGTCCCAATCATCAGTGGAATATGTGGTTCTTTCTTTAATACTGCGACTGTAAATAACATGACCGCTATCATTAACCCCAATGTAAATAATGACGGCCAAATTCCTATGGCTTTTGGTTTCTTTTCATTTTGTGCTTGTTGTTCTACGTTTTGCCCATTTTTCTCTTCTCCTTGCATATATAAACCAGCCCCTTTTTATATCTTTAGTGTCATAATACATAAAAATGAAATCGCTTTCAACAAACAATTGACAGACAAAATGCTTGAACTCACCCTCTTTTTGTCTTTTCTGAAAATACAATGTCATTTCAGAAAGTGCTACAAAGTAAGTCATACCAACTGTTTTGATAATTCTGACAACTTAAATTACACATTCATTTTACCGATAATTTAAGTATAGAAAAAAATTAAAAAAATTTAAAATGCAGTTGCGAAATCGTCGATTAACGCAGCAGCACTTTAATGAAGTGAATCACAGGAGATATGTCATTAGTTATTACTACCCTTAAATTATAAATTTAAAGCAAATTGCATAAAAATGTAGGATAAAATGTTAAGGTTAAACTAGCTTGAGAAAATTAACTGTATTAAAAAAGCCATGCTAAATTTTATTTTGCTCAATTGCTTTACCGGATTTAATATTTAATTAAGATTATAATGTTTTCACAAAAAATATGATTAAATTATTTCAAGAAGGTTACACTGTTACTAAAGGGATTAATAAGTATGGATAAGCTTAAAGCGGAAATTAAGTGAACTTAGGAAAGGAGATAATTATATAGAAAGAGCGATAAAAAGAGGTGTTGTAGAATGAGAAAGATAAAGAATCCGATATTGATTTCAGCGAGTGTGGTTTCGATAGCTATGGTTAGTTTGTTGACATTATCTCCAGTAACGTTCAGTGCTTCAGATAAATATCAATCGATGACGCAACTGCAACAAGCTACACAAGAGGGTAAAGATTGGACGATCAAAACAAGTAAGGGCACAAATGATACACTTATCGTTGCACCACATGGCGGTGGTATTGAACCAGGTACAAGTGAAATCGCATATGAAATTGCGAATAAAAATAATGCGAGTTACTACACATTTAAAGGTATTCGTCCAATAAATAATAAAGAACTGCATGTCACATCCGCAAATTATGATGAACCTAAAGCACAAGCCATGGTTCATGAGTCGAAAAAGACAGTGACTATTCATAAAACAGCACGTTCTGGTAATGATATCTATGTAGGAGGACGAGATGATGCTTTACGAGAACGCATCACTACGTCGTTAAGATCAGAAGGTTTTGATGTCACAGAAGCGACAGGTAATATTGCAGGGCGTAATTTAAATAATATTACGAATCAAAACCAACAAAAAGCAGGGGTACAAATTGAGTTGAATAATCAATTTGCGAACCAATTCTTTAAAAATAGCGATGCATCTCGTCCAAGCCGTGAAAATCCGGCAAATTGGACAGACCGTATGTCTGCATTCACTGACAGTATTAATAGCGCTTTGAATGAGTCTTAAAAAGTTAATGAATATGTATAAAGAAGCAGCGGCACCTTTTAGGCCGCTGCTTCTTTAGTGAATCATTCGATATTAAATGAAGTTATTTAGTTTTATGACGAACAAACCGAGTAAAGCCGATAGCCAGAATCAGTCCAATACCACTAAGGATTAAAAGTGGATAAAGATAAGGTGGTGTGTAAGAAAGCTGAATGTGTTTTTGACCTTTTTTAACAGGAATGACTGTTTCAATACCATTACCTTTTTTCACTTCTGCTTCTTTACCATCAATTGTCGCATGTATACCTTTTTCATAAGGTGTCGGGATGACTAAATAACCATGATCTTGTGGTTGTTTTGTAAAGGTATAGCCGTGAGATGTAGGTTTGATTTTGACACGGTCAACTGAGCGTGATGCAGTTTTCAATGCTTGATAATCTTCACCGTAGACACCTTTAAGTTTATAACGGTAATTTCCTTTAGGTAAGTTTAATCGCACTTTATCATCGGCTTTGATACGAATAGTTAATGGATTAACCACACGACGATAAGAGTAACCGAGTGAACTGCGGTTTTGCGTGAATTCATTTAGTTTAACTCGGTGTGGTTTATCTGGTGACTGTAGCTCGAGTTCAATTTCAAAATATAAATCTTTATATTTATCAGTCATTGATTTTGGAAGGGTATAATCAATGCCGCCATTTTTCTCTTTAACTTTTAAGGTTTTGTCTGTTTTATTCCAGCGTGCATCATCAGCTTCTTCCTGGATTTGGTCTTTATAGTTGATGTTATGTTCTGTTTTGTGAGTCGCTGGTGTAGCGTCATCTAGGACGACACCTTTTAACATCGCATGTTCTTTCTCAATCGGTGTTTTTAATTTTTTATTATCATAAACTTTATCTGTGATGTGGGTAGCAGGGTAATCAATCGTTGATGATGAATGTTCGTATTTATTTTTCTTTCCTTTAATTGTGGATTGCGGTTCAAAGCCATAAGGGCGGTTGTGGTCGATTGGGTTTTTGAAGCGGTCTTGTACGTTCCACAATGCCATTAAGTTCGCGCGATTACCTAAAAAGCGATAGTTACTATTTTTATCAATCGGCTGTGCAATCTGCATTGTTTTGTCATAGTAATTTAAAATATCTCCATTAAACAGACTAGAGTATAGTGCGATTCCTCTAAAGCCATAAATTAAAGGTGAGTTTTGTGCAGGGAATGAGAGATATTCAATACGACTGAATGGATCTTTCTCTCGTTGCAACTGATCAAATTTATGTTGCAGTTTAGCATTGTTGTAATTGTCTTCTTTCATAGAAGCAATCGGACGTTCATAAATAGACATATGTGTATCATGATAATTTTGTATCATTACCAATTGTTGAATGAATACCAGTAAAACAATTGCGATGTTGGTGGCTTTTCGCTTCAACAAGTGTGGTTGATACAAACAGATAAATAGGAAAATTATTAATATCAGTGTGACCCACATCCATGTATTATTACCGTCGTATTGTGTATACATATATAACATGACAACGACACAGCCAAGGGCTGTATATAGGTATTGCTTGATAGAGACTTCAGAAAGATGAAGTAAGAATAACGCAATCAAGACACTGGATGAAAGTCCTAAAATATATACCCATCTGCGTGCAGGCAATGAAAAGCCATTAAAGAAACTATCGAAATAAGGTGTTAGTGATCCTATCAGCATAATCCAAGTTAAAATCGCAAATAAGCGATAGAAATAATGCTTATATAATCTAAATGCAAATAAGGCGATGAATGTCAGTGTTGAAATTGTGATGTAAAAGCCGTCAGAAAACATATGATATTTTTCTTTGAAATCAATGAGTAATGAAAGTGTTAAGTTTGGATTGATTTGACGGTCATTAGCCATAACTGCTGAAACGCCTGTATAAAAACCGAGACTTGCGATCATTAAACTGAGTACTGCCGCAATAATTAAAAGATAAAGCTTCTGTACGCGTTGGACAATGTCTTTATGGTATGGCCAAATAATGCGATATAAAGTATAAAAGCTTAGAATAATAAACTCATAATAACTGAAGTAGAAATTAGAGAATAACGTGACCGCAATCGCAAAGATAAATAAACCGATTTTGCGCGCTTGAAAGAAACGTTCTAAGCCTAATAACGATAACGGCAACAAGATTAGTACGTCACCATAAAATGACCAGGTAAAGTTAAAGTAAATCGTCACTACAGAAATTGCATACATTAACGTTGCAAGTATGACGAAGAAACGGTTGGAATTAAGGTATCTAAAGAAATAGATACTTGTTAAGACTGTGAATACTACACGAATATAACTCAAGAAAATCTGGTTGGCAGCCCAAAATTGTATACTGTGCGCAGGCAGATTAAAGAGTTGTTCACCAATATATACGATGCCGAAGTATAGCAATAATAAAGGTGACGTTGCGTAGTAATAAGATAAGCCTTTTGTATAATCTCCGCCTAAGCCGAATGAAACATCATAAAAGCTTCTGAAGTGTGTGTATTGATGATATAAATACTTTTGGAAAGGAACTAACTGTGAAAACCCATCGCCTTTACTAATGAACGCAATGCCTTTTGCCGCATTCATAAAGAAAGGAATAAAAACTAGTGTAGTTAGTGCAATACTCAAGAGTAAAATCAATAGAAAACGTTTGAGCATGGGATGATCGCGTCGCATTATGTTCAGCCTCCTTTAGTCAATAGATTTTTAAAGAAATGAGGACTGAGATAACTTTTATGTCGTCATCTCAGTCCCTTGTTTGTGATGGGTTTAACTTTACAATTGATACAGCAATAAATTCACATTATCTTACTTCAACATCATGTCCTGTTTCTGTTTTCTTGTCTTTCTTGAAGTAAGTTGCACCTTGGAAACTGCCGAAGTTTGGATTGTCTGCGCTGTTTTTAGGATTGTAACCTAAGTCTTTAATCGTCTTAAGGTCTTGGTCGCTCATGCCGTCTTCATAATAGACATCTTTGCCGTCATTATAGAAGCGCGGCTTATCAATTGTTTCTTGCAGTGAATCTTTACCGCGTAAGTAATTAGATAAGTTTTCTTGCATAAGAGTCGGTACTTTATTACCACCTGGTGTACCGCCGCCGAAGTAATAATCTTTACCAACCACAATGGTAGGTGAGATGAATGAACGCGGTGATTTATGTTTGTCACCATGGTTATCACTATCTGGTGAATCTGAGAAACGTTTTAAAGCATTGTTCATAAAGAAACCTTGCTTCGTATAAGCGCCAGAACCGAAGAAGTTGTTGAGTGTGTTTGTTGAGCTTGTCATGCGGCCTTGTTTATCAACAACTACAAAGTGTGAACCAGCTGTATTCACTTGTCCTTGTAAACCGAATTGATTTTTAATGTTCTTGTACTTTTCAGCACGTTTTAATAAATAATGATCTCCTGTATGTTTAGTGTCATTTTTTGCTTGATCATTGATTAAATATCTATTTTTAAAGTTTACATTTCTTGCTTCGATAACACTTTCAATAAAGTCATTTCGTTTTTCTTCACCTAAGTTGCCGTTGATAGACTGATCAATTTTCAGACCTTGAAGTGTCAGCATACCGCTGGTTGGGTTAGGTGATGTATAGACTTGGTTATTCAGATAGTTAGTTGAAAGTGGTTGTTTCGTTTGTGTTTTATAGTCAGTGAAATCTTTCTCGCTTAAATGACTCCCGCTTTGTTTAGCAATGCTTGGTCCTTGTGTTTTATAGAAATAATCTGGACCGTGATCTCTAATCCCTTTTAATGTTTTAGCTAAAGCTTCTTGTTTAACGACGTCGCCATTTTGTACGACTTGGTCCTCTTTTTTAAAGAAAGGTGAGTTGTTATCTAAGTTCCCACTATATTTAGAAAGGAGTTTTGCAAGGTCAGTGTTGACTTGGAATCCGTCCTCAGCAAGTGGAATAACATAGTTTAAGATTTTCTTTTCACTCATATGACCTTCTTTTTCGTGCATGTCATGCATACCTTGAACAAAACCAGGTACACCGACTTCGTCGCCTTTTTGATAGTTATAGCCAGAAACTGTGTTGTAGTCATAGACAGTAGGTTTGGACCCCTTTTTTCCATCATACGTCAATGACGTACCTTCACCGCCGAGTCCTGCAGCGTAAGGTTCAGTAACTGCTAAAGTATAAGCAACACCGTAAGCTGCGTCGGCTGAGTTCCCGCCTTCTTGAATAATTTTATTTCCGACAGCTCTCGCAATTTTATTGTTCGTTGCGACACCGTATTTCTTTTTAGCGTCTTTATGATTTTGAGAGGCTAATTTATTTTCATAAAGTTCATCTTTATCGACTTGGTCTTCTTTATTTACAAAGTAGAAGACAGTAGATACCAGCAATGTGATGATAAATATAACTGTCAGTACCTTTTTACTATAAATGTTCATGGAAGGTATGACCTCCATTGAAAGACACGTGTTTTTCAGTTTTTAAATCATGTTTTTCATATTTATCTAAAGGTTCATTCGCATTGCTGAGAATAATCATTAAGAAAATGCTGGCGATGATCAATACAATAGCCGCATATAATAAGTAATTCTTAATTTTCATAATAGTAGCCTCCTTTAGTATCTTTAAGTTTGATGGATGGGTGAGAAATACGATTTTTTAATTTTGTTTTTTCTATGACGTTCATATTATCTTTGGTGATTTTATCTCCTGAAGTCTTAATCGGTGTAATCATGAAGTCACTGCGATTTCCATCCCATGATTGTTGAACCGCTAAGCCTTTTTTATTCTCAGATAAGAAATCATCTGAAGTGACATTACCTAAACTGTAGAAGATTGGTGTATTTTGATGTTCTTCAATTTTTTGAATCACTGTATTATGGCCTAAGACCACATCAGCACCTGCTTCTGCTAGGGCGTGACCGTAAGTCTTCTGACGGCTTGTGACATGTGGTTCATCTGGAATACCCCAGTCTACATTGACAACAACCATGTCATTTTCTTCTTTAAGTTTTTTAACTAATGGAACAAAGATTTTCGGATCTAAAGCGATAGATGTTGTGGCTTTATTCGCATTCGTATATTTTGAGTTGATGTCTGTAAATGACACAGTCGCAATTTTCTTACCATGAATCGTCTTATGAGATACTTTACTGTTTAATGGGTTTGAACCATTACCGGTTAAAAAGTTATAACCGTATTTTTGATTGGCTTGTTTTTCAATTTGTTTCATATCTGCGAGGTCTACTGCGTTGTTGGTCAAATTAAGATTTGTAAAGCCAAGTGATTTCATAAATGCGATATTATCTAAGTTCTTTTTGACGTTCTTAGATGGATTTTTAGATACGCGATTGATATTCAAGCTAGTTGAAGCATAATCACTTTCTTTAATGATGCTGTGAATGGGGTCGAACATATCATCTAAGTCACTTTGTCTGATGTATTTATTCAAATTGACATTACCGAAGTAAGCTAAGTGAATATCATCTTTATGTTTAGCGAAGACATCGACCTTATGTGTTTTAGCAGTGGCCATGAGCGTTATGAGTAGTATCAGCGCAACGATAGACACAACTAACATGTATTTAGAATTATGCTTCTTTTGATTTTTGGATTTCTTTAAAATCCAATTCTCTATATTGAAACGTTGCTTGTTAGCCATACTCTAACTCCTTCTTATTTGATAAAGCTATATGCGAATAACACGACGTACGTGATACAAGTCAGCAGCATACATGAAGCTAACGTAGTGATTGTACCTTGTTTTTGAATGGTATTCGCGATAATGCCTGGAATGACAATACCGATACCGGATATCTGCACGACCTCAAAGGGGGTCAGTGGATATATCAAGTCAAAAACGAATTTTATAATCATGCCGGTTAAAATCATTGCGGCGAACTTTCTACGTCCATAAAGTAAAGCAACTTTACTAATACCGTGTGCCACAATGAAGTATGTCAGACAGCTGATAATCAGTACTGACAGCAACATAATAGGTTGATCAAATATTAAAGCTAAATAACCAGGTACTACGAGCCCTGCAGGATTGATACCGAATTTCTCAGCGAATATCAAGCTGAGTACGATACCTACAAATAATGAGAAATACAGCTCTGAACCTACCAAAATTAATCCATCCCTTCTAATAAATTCACGACTTTCTTGCCGTTACCATGAATATTACCGACACAAAAAACTAGTGCCGATTTGGATTCCTCATAGATTGCTTGTTCTACTTCTTCGAAAGGTCTTCCTTCAAAGTTCAAGTATTTTTTATCTGGTTGAGATTTCATGACTTCTGTCACAAGCTGCGTACTCTTGCCGACACAAATCAACGTGTCGAAGTCTACGTCAGTAATGAAATCTTCAGCAAAGAGTTTTGTTCTATCTAAACGGTCACCACGACAATTCAAAATAATGACTTTCTTTTCATAGGGATATTTGTAGTCGATTACTTTTTGGAGAATCGCTTTAGATGACTGAGGTTCGTTTGCGGCGAAGGCATTAACGAAGATGTTCTTAGTATCGTTCTTATGATAGTAGTGTATATGTACTGCGCCACTATCAGGCGGTGCGTTCAACATACCTTCAATTGCGACATCTGGATTGGCGCCGATTGCTTTTGCGACACCCATCGCAATCGCGACATTGTCAGGGAAGACGATATAGTCGAATTTTCTAAGTAAATCTTCTTCAACTTTATCTCTGTCCACGACAATCGTTTCAGTGTTGCGTTTATCTGCGACTTTCTTAAAGAAGTCTGTGTAATCGTCTTTCATGATGACAAGTTTTCCGTTATAAGGAATTGTTGCGGTAAATGCTTCTGCCACTTCATCTAATGTCGGACCTAAAGTTTCCATATGGTCTTCCATGACATTGACAATGACACCCACATTCGCCTTTAACAGCTTTTCTTGAAAGACGATTTGATAGTCTGGATTGACGGCCATACATTCATTGACGATGGCTTTACCTTTGTTGTCGATGACATTCTGCAAAATATCCTTTTGCTCTCCGATGTTCGGGCCTTGAGGTTTACGAACGACTGGATACTCTTCTTCATCAAACCAATACAGCATTCGGGCATCAGTTCCTGTTGTTTTACCAATAACTTGGTAGTTATCTTCTCGTAAGATGCCGTAGATTAATCGAGTAATGGTGGACTTACCGCGAATACCGTTAATGTTGATACGTATCGGGATCTGTTTGATACGTTTTCTATGTACATGCATTTCACGAATGCCAAGTACTAAAATCAATGCGGAAAATATGATTACTAATAACAAAATTTTCACCTCGTTTTTTTATCCCCGAACAGATTAACATATCAAATATTAAAAAAATCTAATTTTACTAAAATGTAAGAATGTTTATTATTTGTTAGAAAAATGTAATAGATTTTAGTTAAAACCTATCAATTAGCATTAAATAATTAAAATGTCATAATATACAGGCAAATGTGACAATTTTATAACAAGCACTATAAAAACTCAGGAAAAAGTTGATAGGTCTCACTTTATAAAGGTCTCCATTATTGTTTAACAACGGTAATATTTGTAATCTATGTAATATTCTTAATTATTACCATTAAAATCTAAAAAATAGTTTATATGTATCAATTTATAATTACACGAAAACGGAACTATTTTAAATGTATCAAGCTTAATGTGGCGATGTATGGTATAGAAAATTTTGTAAGTTGGAGATGGCATTTACCATTGAAAATGGAAAGTTTATGGAAATTAACTACTATTTAAGTAAGATAATCTTATGGGAATTGATTTTGAACAGACCAGCTTAGAACGAATTATTGAAAAGCTTATCGCATATATGTAAGGTAACTCGGGAAAAGATTATTAACGATATAGAAGAGAGAAGGAAGAAAAAATGGAAACGATTTTGGTTGAAGAACACTATATACTGACAGATGTACAAGAAAAGGTGAGGAATTTAGTTTCGAAAGATCCTAAAGGTGTTCCGTTAGAAACAATGCTTTCAGCTTTAGAAGAAAAGACTGACTTTCATGGTGAAGATGATCTAGACCAACATAAAACGCGTATGAAATTTATGAATGACAATAACGTACGTATGCAGGTTTTATCTTATGGTAAAGAAGCACCTTCACTCTTAACAGGACAGGCAGGAATTGAATTATGTCAGTTATGTAATGATGTGTTAGGAGAGTATGTGGACTTACGTCCGACACGTTTTCAAGGCTTGGCGGTATTGCCTATTAATGAACCAGAAGCAGCAGCACAAGAATTAAGAAGAAGTGTAAAAGAACTAGGGCTTAAAGGTGCGTTGATTGCAGGAAGAGGAGAAGACGGTACATTCTTGGATCATCCGAAGTATGAAGGGATATTTGAAGCAGCTGCAGAATTAGATGTACCACTTTACTTACATCCAGCACCGATTAAGTCTGAAGTCTACCAAGATTATTATAATAGCTCAAGCTATGATGACGTTACTGCATCAATATTTGCGTCATTTGGATATGGCTGGCATATGGAGACAGGGGTTCATGCGGTAAGATTAGTACTTTCAGGATTATTAGACCGTTATCCGAATCTACAAATCATCCTCGGCCATTGGGGAGAATTTGTGCCGTTCTTCTTAGAGCGTATGGATCAAGCAATCATATCAGAACATTTAAAACAACCTATCAGTATGTATTTTAAAAATAACTTCTACATCACGCCGAGTGGGATGTTATCGAGACCTCAATTTGAAATGATACGTCACTATTTCGATATTGATCGTATCTTATATGCATCGGATTACCCGTATATAAAACCAGAGGGATTAACGACATTCTTAGATGAATTGAATCTCACACCAACAGAACAAGCTAAAATTGCTTATCAAAATGCGGAACGTTTATTTAACGTTGATACAGAGCAAGATTAAATAAACTGCATTATGTTATATAATGCAAAAATAAGTACAATAAGTTTGAACATTTGATGAAAAAATCAGGTAAAGTTGATTTGGTTTGACGTGAAACATTCAGGTATTTATTGTCTATGAAATAAAGTATACTTGACAAATCAAGTATAATAAAAAAGCGTTTGAATTTACGTAAATAATGACGTCTATATTTCGTAAAGATATAAGTAGAGCCTCTATTTCTGACAGGCTCTACTTTTTATGTTCGGTTATAATAATTTAAAATTATACATATTTGTTTTAATCAAATAATTTAAAATTAATGATAAACATATTCTAGGTTGTGATAGGGTATTGATATTTTTAAGAAAGCGTTTGCTTGCGATAAGGTTGTTATGACAGTATTATCAAAATACAACTTGTGAGCGATTGTATGTTTTAAACATACAATGTTTTATAATATGTACAATTAAATATTTCGATTTGCTATTATGATATTAATGTGAGGCAAGAGAAACTTCGTAACAACTAGGAGGTCTTTGATTAGAAATGAAAGAAAAAGCAATATTAAAATCGCTTCATGTATGTTTAGGTATCAATGTTAAAGCATACGATTCTAATCTGAATGAGATACAGAAGTATACATCGAAGAAAATGATTAGCCCGCAATATAATGAACTAGATCTTATTAAATCTGTTGAAGATGAAAAGAAAAGGCATAATTACTATATTTTAACAGGTGCCTTGAATGAAGTATTTCTACTTCATAACTTTGAGGACAAGCATTATTTGTTTGGTCCGTTTAATGTCCATTGTTTACCACCGGACGACTTCTTTACACACTTTTTAAAACAACAAAACATCAGCATTAAATTTAAAAGGGCAATAAATGATTATGCACCAGAAATAAAGCTCTATTCTCTAGAAGACATTAGAGACATTATTAAATTAGTGCACTATCTTTTTACATTAGATCATCAATCAGACCCGACTTTTGAGCCTATACATAGCTATGTAGAAAAGTTGCAGAAAATGTTAGACGACGCTGGGTTAGAGAAATTATTTTTTATTGAAAATGAAAAAGAAAAGAATAAATTAAAGTATGAAAAGCAAGTGATGGATTTAGTGAGACAAGGTTCTATAACAAAGTTGAAGAAATCTCTATCAGATTTGGAAGGAGGAATCATGCCAACAAGCAAAAGAGATTCTATTCGTAGTGAGAAGAATTATTCGATTATCGTTTTTGAAAAATTATCACAACTCGCAATAGAATCAGGCATGGATGTATTAGAAGCAACCCGCACGAGAGACCAAATGATTATTGACAATGAAGCCGCTAAAAACTTTTCGGAAATTATGAAAGTCAGAAATGGCGCTATCGTATTTTTCACTCAAAAAATAGGTGAAATCGTGGATGAAGAGCTCTCCCCATTTTTATCTTCAATTCTCAACTATATCAACCAGAATCTTTACAATGAAATCACGATAGAGTCGATTGCTAAAGAATTTAACATTAGCCAAACGACCTTAAATTTAAACTTTAAAAATGAACTTGGTATGACAGTTAAAAAGTATATTACTAAGTCAAAACTAGAAGATGCTAAGAAGTTACTAGATCGTAACTTAAACATCAGTGAAATCTCCCAAATGTTAGGTTATGCAGATTCTTCTCATTTCTGTAAGAAATTTAAAAAAGAATTTGAAATGACACCTACACAGTACAGAAGAAATAGTAAACATAATAACGTAAAAAAGATATAAAATTTACCTTTTTTGAAGTTTTGTACAATATTTTTTAGAAAGTATTGATTACAATTGGGTTAAGCCGTTTCATTTATAGTTGTTTCCTACTCATTTTTGAGTCCCCAGGGATGAAGAGTCTGTCTATTTCAAATACTAGTTCTTCTCCAGCGTTCTACAGGAACAATATAGTTTGACTCGGCTTGTTTTTATACCTAATTAGGGATAAGCGAATTACATGCTTAAATATTGAGAGGAGAAAAACATGAATAAACAACTAAATAATTTTGAGGCTAGGCGCCATAACAAGTATGCGATACGACGATTTTCAGTCGGAACAGCATCCATTATTGTAGGTACTACCTTATTATTAGGTCTTGGTCATGAAGCAAAAGCAGCAGAGGAGATAACTACTTCAAACGAGACTAAAGAGACGACATCATTACAACCAGAAGAGACTGCGCTCAATCTAGAAACCACCGGATATCAGGCTAAAAATACTGATATCACTGAAAAGCAATTAAATAACAAAATAGTAGAAGATAGAATTACAGAAAACAATACCAACACACAATATCAACCAGAAATTAACTCCAAAGAATCAACAACCACTGATAAAATAAATCCTATTGAAGAAAAATCACCTTCTACAGAACTTACACCCATAATTAATAAAACAACCCAAACAGAAGAATATATTAAAAAAAATACAAAACAGGTTGAAGATCCTACAGAAGAAAAACAAATAATAAAATCTGTTATTGGAACTCCACCTCAACAACTAACTAAATCACAATCTGGTAATCCAGTTGTGGATACAGACAGTGAGGCAAACTCAAGTATAACAGCAAAAAGTACACCAGTTATCATAATAGCAGATTTATTAAAACAGTCCTCGCAAAATAAAGATGGAAAAACAATAGAAACTACATCAGAAACTACGCCATCTTTAAGAATAGCATCACGTGCAACTGATAGTTTGGCTACTACATTAACAGCACAAACAGGTTCAAATGTTAATGGGTTAGTTACAGTTTCTAATCCACAAATCAGCGAAACTCAAATTGATCCTAACCAAGGTGGCAACTTCCGTTTGTTAGCTGACTACGTGATTGATAAAGCAGTTAAAGGGGGAGACTATTTTACAGTCCAAATGCCTGAATATGCAACTTACAATGGAGACTTAAATTATAAAAATTCGGATGATAAATCACACACTGTATTAGCTACATCTACTGGTATGGTAATTGCTGAAGGTGTTTATGATACGAAAACAAAAACATTGACATATACATTTACAGACTGGGTTAATGATAAACAAGATATCTCAGGTAAATTTGACTTAACACAGTTCACTGATAGAAACACTGCTCAAAAAGCAGGCACATATACTTTAAATTATGATATTGCAGGCGAAAAATATAGTCCGCAAATAACTTATGCATATGATGCACATGATCATGGATTATACCCTGCTTCTGTAGATACAATGATTACTAGTGTTGATGCATTACAAAAAACTAATGGTTTCCAACAAATTGTTTATGTAAATCCTACAGATACATTCCTTACACAAGCATTTTTAACTTTAGCGCCGAAAGATGTGGATAGTAATGCAATATTAGATGTTAATACTACGCAACTTCATATTTATAAAGTTCCTAATAAAGCAGAGCTAACAGATAGTTACGCATTTGATGCCTCTAAATATCAAGATTTAGCACCAGATTTCTATAATAGCAAAAGAGTTTATACAAATAATCAAGGGGAATTGGAAGTTAATTTCGGTAGTATCAGTGATTCTTATGTTGTTGTAGTTGACTCTAAATATGACCCAAAACGTAGTACGCATCTGACGACACGAACTACTTTATATGCAAAGGATATCAATGGTAAAAAAGCTTCATTTGCCTTTGATAATTCTGTTGTAACGGAATTTAGTAATGGCACTGGAGAAGGTACAGTTCAAGCGTACAAATTAGGAGATTACGTTTGGGAAGATATTAATCAAGATGGTATTCAAGAAACAAATGAAAAACCGCTTGCAGGTGTTAAAGTTACTTTGAAAGATAAAGCTGGTCAAGTATTACAAACAGCTACAACTGACGAATATGGTAACTATTTATTTAACAACCTTGTAAATGGAGACTATGTTGTAGAATTTGAAACACCAGAAGGTTATGTAGCGACAACAGCGGATGCTGGCAATGATAGAGCGAAAGATTCTAATGGCCTAGTTGCAAACGTAACTATTAATGGTGCAGATGATTTTACAATCGATTCAGGATTCTATAAACCAGTGCCAGCAACATACAACTTAGGTGACTATGTATGGGAAGACAGCAACAAAGACGGTATCCAAAACTCAAACGAAACAGGTATCGCAGGTGTAACGGTTACATTGACTAAACCGGACGGTACAACAGAAACAGCAGTGACAGACGCTGAAGGTAAATACAACTTTGCGGATTTAGCGAACGGCGAATACACAGTTAAATTCACAGCACCGGAAGGTTACACAGCAACGAAAGTAAACGCTGGTGATCAAGCGTTGGATTCAAATGGTTTAGAAACAAAAGCAGTGATTAATAACGCGGACAATTTAACAATCGACAGCGGATTCTACAAACCGACGGTTGAGCCGACACCAGTACCAGCGACATACAACTTAGGTGACTACGTTTGGGAAGACAGCAACAAAGACGGTATCCAAAACTCAAACGAAACAGGTATCGCAGGTGTAACGGTTACATTGACTAAACCGGATGGCACAACAGAAACAACAACAACTGACGAAAAAGGTAAATACAACTTTGCGGATTTAGCAAATGGCGAATACACAGTTAAGTTCACAGCACCGGAAGGCTACACAGCAACAAAAGTAAACGTTGGAGATCAAGCGTTGGATTCAAACGGCTTGGAAACAAAAGCAGTAATCGACAACGCGGACAATTTAACAATCGACAGTGGATTCTACAAACCGACGGTTGAGCCGACACCAGTACCAGCGACATACAACTTAGGTGACTACGTTTGGGAAGACAGCAACAAAGATGGTATCCAAAACTCAAACGAAACAGGTATCGCAGGTGTAACGGTTACATTGACTAAACCGGACGGCAGCACAGAAACAACAACAACTGATGAAAAAGGTAAGTATGAGTTTACTGGATTAGCAAATGGAGACTATAAAGTAGATTTTGCAACACCAGAAGGTTATACAGCAACATTAGTCGATCAAGGTAATGATGCTTTAGATTCTGATGGTACTTCTACTACAGTAAAAATCAACAATGCAGATAATTACACAATCGACAGCGGCTTCTACAAACCGACGGTTGAGCCGACACCAGTGCCAGGAACATACTCAATCGGAGATAAAGTATGGGAAGACAGCAGTAAAGACGGTGTTCAAAACTCAAACGAAAAAGGTATTTCAGGCGTAACAGTAACTTTAACTAAGCCGGACGGCAGCACAGAAACAACAGTGACTGACGACAACGGTATTTACCACTTCACAGGATTACCAAATGGCGAATACACAGTAACGTTCGATACACCGAAAGGCTATGAACCAACTAAAGTAAATGTAGGAGACAAAGCATTAGACTCAGACGGTCAAACAGTCAAAGTCGTGGTAGATAATGCGGATGACTTCACAATCGACAGTGGTTTCTACAAACCGACGGTTGAGCCGACACCAGTGCCAGGAACATACTCAATCGGAGATAAAGTATGGGAAGACAGCAGTAAAGACGGTGTTCAAAACTCAAACGAAAAAGGTATTTCAGGCGTAACAGTAACTTTAACTAAGCCGGACGGCAGCACAGAAACAACAGTGACTGACGACAACGGTATTTACCACTTCACAGGATTACCAAATGGCGAATATACAGTAACGTTCGATACACCGAAAGGCTATGAACCAACTAAAGTAAATGTAGGAGACAAAGCATTAGACTCAGACGGTCAAACAGTCAAAGTCGTGGTAGATAATGCGGATGACTTCACAATCGACAGTGGTTTCTACAAACCGACGGTTGAGCCAACACCAGTCCCAGCAACATACAACTTAGGTGACTATGTGTGGGAAGACAGCAACAAAGACGGTATCCAAAATTCAAATGAAAAAGGTATCGCCGGCGTAACAGTGACACTGACTAAACCAGATGGTACAACAGAATCAGTTGTGACAGATGCTGAAGGTAAGTATAACTTTACTGGATTAGAAAACGGTGAATACACAGTTAAATTCACTGCACCAGAAGGTTACACAGCAACTAAGGTAAATGTTGGTGATCAAGCATTAGATTCAAACGGTTTAGAAACGAAAGTCGTAATCAACAATGCAGATAAATACACAATCGACAGCGGATTCTATAAACCAGTGGTAGAACCAACACCAGTTCCAGCGACATACACTATCGGAGACAAAGTATGGGAAGATAGTAATAAAGATGGTGTTCAAAACTCAAATGAAAAAGGCATTTTAGGCGTAACAGTAACTTTAACTAAGCCGGACGGCAGCACAGAAACAACAGTAACGGATGAAAACGGTATCTATCAATTTACTGGATTATATAATGGCGAATACACAGTAACATTCGACACACCGAAAGGTTACGAAGCAACTAAAGTAAATGTAGGAGACAAAGCATTAGATTCAGACGGTCAAACAGTTAAAGTTTTAGTAGATAATGCGGATGACTTCACAATCGACAGCGGCTTCTATAAACCAGTGGTAGAACCAACACCAGTTCCAGCAACATACACTATCGGAGATAAAGTATGGGAAGACAGCAACAAAGATGGTGTTCAAAACTCAAATGAAAAAGGCATTTCAGGCGTAACAGTTACTTTAACTAAGCCAGACGGCAGCACAGAAACAACAGTGACAGATGAAAACGGTATTTATCAATTTACTGGATTATACAATGGTGAATACACAGTAACATTCGACACACCGAAAGGTTATGAAGCAACTAAAGTGAATGTAGGAGACAAAGCATTAGACTCAGACGGTCAAACAGTCAAAGTCGTTGTAGATAATGCGGATGATTTCACAATCGACAGTGGCTTCTATAAACCAGTAGTAGAACCTGAAAAACCAATCACACCTGAGAAACCGGAAGAACCAAAAGTTCCTGAAAAACCAGAGAAGCCGGAAGTACCAGAAGTGCCAGAGAAACCAGAAGTACCTGAAGTACCAGAAAAACCAGAGGTACCAGAGAAACCAGAAGTACCTGAAGTACCAGAAAAACCAGAGGTACCAGAGAAACCGGAAGTACCTAACACGCCAGAAAAACCTGAAAAACCAAATAAACCAGAAGTACCAACTACACCAGAACAACCATCAGAACCTGGTCAACCTACACCACCTAAAGCACCAAAAGGTGATGTAGCCCCTCATAAAGTAGTTAAATCTGAAAAACAACCGGAAAAAGCTCCAAAAGTTTCTAAAGATAAAGCTTTACCAGAAACAGGTGAAGAAGGTACAAATGCCAGACTGTCGACAAAGTCCTACGGACTTGTCGGCATTTTTTATTTTTTAACATTTTACATAATAACCTTTTCCCCATTTCTTGTATAATGATAGTAATAAGATAATGAGGTGATAGTATGCTAAAT
>NZ_JAHMSB010000017.1:0-27088 GCF_018986355.1 Staphylococcus sp. CWZ226
AATGGATACGATGTTTACTTGTGCTGCGATGAATTTGAAAAAAGTATCTATGTGGCTTACATAAGAGTCCGTGAGGACTTCTATTATAAAGATTTTTATACATATTTTCGAAAATTTCATAAAAAAATAAACTACCGTTACACTTTTTCAAGTTATAACGGTAGTTTGTCTACGGTCTGAGAGGAATCCTGAATCAGGATTCCTCTTTTTTATTTTGCTTTATTTTAGGTTTGAGGACCTTCAGATCTCAAAGGTCTTCTGAATACTTGTACAGATTGCGCTAGCCATTATACAGAATTTTAAGTTTGTGGTAGTGGTTTTGCTATTTGCTGTGTAATGGTGCGGGTTGCTTTGTGAATCGAAAATTGGAATTCCTATGTAAATTTTAAATTTGTATGCATAGGTATGAAGTTGAGTAACAGCAAGTATCTCTTTACGAAGCGTGAATATAAAACATCTTCGCAACTTAGTTAAAACTTTTTCATTTTCATAACATTAAGCACTGTGATATATGGTAATGTTCGTGTTATAATAACACTAATGCAAATGATGAACGTCATTTTAATGCTGTGAAAGAAGAGGGAACCTCTCTCGTCGCCTGATAGGCGAAGCAGACATTTCTGAACTAAAGCAAATTTAACAGTAAAGGTGGGCGGTAAGATGATATATGAAAAGGCACCTGCCAAAATTAACTTCACTTTAGATGCACTTTATAAAAGAAATGATGGGTTTCATGAAGTTGAAATGGTAATGACAACGGTGGACTTGAATGACCGCGTTACTGTTGAAAAGCGTGAAGATCAACGTGTTGTTGTACAAGTGGATTATAATTTTGTGCCTGAAAACGCGAAGAATTTAGCGTATAAAGCAGCAATGCTGATGAAAGAAACATATCAAATCCAACAAGGTGTGACGATTGTGCTGGAAAAGGAAATCCCAGTGTCAGCAGGCCTTGGCGGTGGTTCTGCTGATGCAGCAGCCACAATGCGTGCAATGAATCGGTTATTTGAACTTGGTTTGTCCTTAGATGATTTAAGTCGTTTGGCAAGTCAGGTCGGTTCTGATGTGCCTTTTTGTATTTACAGCAAAACAGCGGTATGTACAGGACATGGTGAAAAAGTACGTTTGTTGAAACGCCCGCCGAAAGCTTGGGTAGTCATCGCAAAGCCGAACGTCGGCATTTCAACACCTTGTGTGTTTCAAGCGTTGCGTATTGAAGAAACACCGCAGCAAGCGACACAATCAGATGCATGTATCAAAGCAATTGAAGACGGAGATTATAAGCAAATCTGTGCGTCGTTATCTAATAGCTTAGAAGCGATTTCCATGGACATGCATCCAGACATTCAAAAGCTAAAACAAAATATGCTTAACAGCGGTGCAGATGGCGCGTTGATGAGCGGCAGCGGCCCGACGGTATATAGCTTAGCGAAACATTATAAGCAAGCACAAAACATATATAACGCGGTTCACGGGTGCTGTAACGAGGTTTATTTAGTCAGATTACTAGGTTAAGAAAGGAAGGATTCTCTTGCGTTATAAACGAAGCGAACGCATTGTGTATATGACTCATTATTTGATGAGCCATCCAAACAAGTTGATACCATTGACGCATTTTGTGAAGAAATTTAAACAAGCGAAATCATCAATCAGTGAGGACATCCACATTGTTCGCGAAACCTTGCATAAAGAAAAGCTGGGTACAGTGATTACGACTGCAGGTGCAAGCGGTGGTGTGACATATCGTCCGACAATGAGCAAAGAAGAAGCAGAACAAGTGATTGATGAAGTGATTGTACATCTTCAAGAAAAAGAGCGCTTATTGCCAGGTGGATATTTATTCCTATCCGACTTGATGGGCAATCCAGAATTGTTGAATAAAGTTGGACGTTTGATTGCGACAATTTATATGGATGAAGACTTAGATGCGATTGTGACGATTGCGACAAAAGGGATATCTCTTGCCAATGCCGTAGCAAATGTATTAAATTTACCAGTAGTTGTTATTCGAAAGGATAATAAAGTAACTGAGGGTTCTACAGTCTCTATCAACTATGTATCGGGTTCTTCGCGCAAGATCGAAACAATGGTCTTGTCGAAACGCACATTAAAAGAAAATTCGAATGTATTAATTGTCGATGACTTTATGCGCGCGGGCGGCTCGATAAATGGCGTGATGAATTTAATGAATGAGTTTAAAGCGCATGTCAAGGGGGTATCAGTACTTGTAGAATCTAAAGAAGTCAAACAAAGATTGATTGAAGATTATACTTCCTTGGTAAGACTGTCTGATGTAGATGAATACAATCAGGACTTTAAAGTCGAACAAGGCAATGTTTTATCTAAATTCTCATAAAGGAGCGGTCAACAACATGAAGACGATTCACAGTAATAAAGCGCCTGAAGCTTTAGGCCCTTATTCACACGCAGTTGTCGTGAATGATTTGGTTTACACTTCAGGACAGATTCCACTAAATGAATTTAATGAACTTGTCAGTGATGAAGTACAGGTACAAACGCGTCAAGTACTTGAAAACCTTAAAGCGGTTTTACAAGAAGCGGGTGCCGATATGGATTCAGTGATTAAAGCAAATATCTTTATTAAAGATATGAACGATTTCCAAGAAATCAACGAAGTTTACGGCTTATACTTTGATGCGCATAAACCAGCAAGAAGCTGTGTGGAAGTTGCGCGTCTGCCAAAAGACGTAAAGGTTGAGATTGAGGTTATCGCTCAAGTTAAAGGAAAATAATTTTTAATTAAATATTGTAAGCTTCTATAAGACAATAGAGAGATATACTAGGGGGGCTCACTACATGAAAGTGACAGATGTAAGACTTAGAAAAATACAAACTGATGGAAGAATGAAAGCACTAGTGTCAATCACACTAGACGACGCATTCGTAGTCCATGATTTGCGTGTAATTGAAGGCAACTCAGGTCTATTCGTCGCAATGCCGAGCAAACGCACACCAGATGGTGAATTCCGTGACATCGCGCATCCGATTAATTCAGATATGAGACAAGAAATTCAAGATGCAGTGATGAAAGTATATGATGAAACTGATGAAGTCATTCCAGATAAGAATGCGAAACCATCAGAATCAGAAGATAATGATAACGAAGAAGCTTAATTAAAAGCTTAAAGATAGAAATGTAACTTTTAAACCCTCGGTCATGTGATCGAGGGTTTTTTATACCATTTGATGGGCTGGATAACTTGAATGCACGAGTCTTTTTTATCACCGAACAATATTGTGTAAAATATTAAAAAGATATGCTATGATAAAACGGACTTGTTCAGCTTATCTCCTCAAACGGATGTAAGGGTGAGTCTTGAAAGTGCAACTTACCTTAATTTATAATAATAACGAAGTGTAAAATTATTGGAGGGTTCGCAGTCATGCAGAGATATGCGGTAGTATTAGCAGCTGGTAAAGGTACCAGAATGAAATCGAAACTTTACAAAGTGCTACATAAAGTAGCGGGCAAAAGTATGATTGAGCATGTGGTCGACAGCGTGAAACAAGCAGGAACAGATGAAATTGTCACAATCGTCGGACACGGTGCTGAAAGTGTGAAAGAAACTTTAGGAAGTCAATCATCTTATAGCTTCCAAGAGGAACAATTAGGTACAGCGCACGCTGTGAAAATGGCAGCTGATGAATTGAAAGGTAAAGAAGGCACAACGTTGGTCGTGTGCGGCGATACTCCGCTTATCACACCTGAAACATTAAAAGCTTTGGCAGATTACCATGAAGCACAACAAGCAGGTGTTACAGTGCTGTCTGCGACAGCTGACAATCCATTCGGATATGGTCGTATTGTCAGAGATCAAGATGGCCGTTTGGCTAAAATTGTAGAACAAAAAGATGCGACAGAAGCTGAACGCGAAATCGATGAAATCAGTACAGGTATTTTCGCATTCGATAATGTTTTATTATTCGAGTTATTAGAAAAAGTTAAAAACGATAATGCACAAGGTGAATATTATTTACCAGATGTCATTACGTTAGCGCTTGAAGCGGGTAAAATCGCAGACGCTTATCGTACTGATGACTTTGATGAAATTATGGGAGTGAACGACCGTGTTGCGTTAAGTAAAGCAGAAGCGGCTTATCGTGAACGTGTGAATGAGTATCATATGCGTAATGGTGTCACTTTAATTGATCCAGCTTCAACGTATATTGAAGCCGATGTACAAATTGGTATGGATACAATTATTGAACCAGGTGTGCATTTAGGTAAAGGCACTGTCATCGGTGAAGATACAGTTATCGGTCAATACTCAGATGTTAATAACAGTACTATCGGTAATCGTACGACAATTAAACAATCAGTGGTCAATGATGCGACAGTTGGCGATGATACAACAGTAGGTCCATTCGCACAATTAAGACCAAACGCACATTTAGGTAATGAAGTGAAAGTCGGCAACTTTGTCGAAGTGAAGAAAGCAGAACTTAAAGATGGTGCGAAAGTATCGCACTTAAGTTACATCGGAGATGCTGAAATCGGCGAACGTACGAATGTCGGTTGTGGTTCGATTACAGTCAATTACGATGGTAAAAATAAATTTAAAACAATTATCGGAAAAGATTCATTTATCGGTTGCAACACAAATCTAGTTGCACCTGTAACAGTCGGTGATGGTGTCTTAATCGCCGCTGGCTCAACGATTACAGACGATATTCCAAATGACAGTTTAGCCCTTGCACGCGCAAGACAAACAACAAAACCAGGCTATTTAAATAAAAATAACGACTAACAACTATTGATGTATCTTGTCCAATTCAGTAAAATTAAATAGGATGTTATGTATCAGTTCGACCTGAACGACGCATGAATGCAAATAAATGGAGGACTATAAATGTTAGCTAATGAATATAAAAATTCATCTTTAAAGATTTTCTCGTTGAAAGGAAATGAGCCGCTTGCACGTGAAGTAGCGGATAACATTGGAATTGAATTAGGGAAATGTTCGGTAAAACGTTTCAGTGACGGCGAAATCCAAATCAATATTGAAGAAAGTATCCGAGGTTGCGACGTCTTCATTATCCAACCTACATCTTATCCAGTTAACGTACATTTAATGGAACTGTTGATTATGATAGATGCATGTAAACGTGCTTCTGCGGCAACAATTAACATTGTGGTTCCTTATTATGGTTATGCACGTCAAGACCGTAAAGCACGCAGCCGTGAGCCGATTACTGCGAAATTAGTTGCTAACTTGATTCAAGTAGCAGGCGCAGACCGTATGATCGCTTTAGACTTGCACGCACCACAAATTCAAGGATTCTTCGATATTCCAATCGATCACTTAATGGGTGTACCGATTCTTGCGGAATACTTCAAGAGCAATCCTGATATCGACCCAGAAGAAACAGTTGTGGTTTCACCAGACCACGGCGGCGTGACACGCGCACGTAAATTAGCAGACATTTTGAAAACACCAATCGCAATTATCGACAAACGTCGTCCAAAACCAAACGTTGCAGAAGTTATGAATATCGTAGGTGATATTGATGGACGTACTGCAATTATCATTGACGACATTATCGACACAGCTGGAACAATCACATTAGCAGCACAAGCGTTGAAAGACAAAGGTGCTAAAGAAGTTTATGCTTGTTGTTCACACGCTGTACTTTCTGGACCAGCGAAAGAACGTATTGAAAACTCAGCAATCAAAGAATTGATTGTGACAAACTCAATCCGTCTTGACGATGGTCGCAAACCAGAAAACACAACTGAATTATCAATTGCTGGATTAATTGCTCAAGCAATCGTTCGTGTTTACGAAAGAGAATCAGTGAGTGTATTATTCGACTAATGATTAAAACTGCAGTCTTTGGCTGCAGTTTTTTCATTTTCACGGTATTAAATCAAATGAGCAGTTGACGTAATTTGTAAAAATGTGTATAATAATTCCGTTCGTGACTTTCTGTAACGAACATATCAAACACTTGCAAGCGGTCAAACAACCGATGGGCAAGTGCCGGAGAGATTGACTATTGAACGCTTATTATAAGCAACGATCTGATATCTCATATACGAAAGGTGGAAAAAGGAAATGGCTTCATTAAAGTCTATTATCCGTCAAGGTAAACAAAGACGTTCTGATTTAACAGCAATCAGAAACTCAGGTAAAGTACCAGCAGTTATGTATGGTTACGGTCAAAAAAACGTATCAGTTAAAGTTGATGAAGTAGAATTCATCAAAGTTATCCGTGAAGTTGGACGTAACGGTGTTATTGACTTAGGTGTAGGTTCTAAAACAATCAAAGTAATGGTAGCTGACTACCAATACGACCCACTTAAAAACCAAGTTACACACATCGACTTCTTAGCAATCAACATGACTGAAGAACGTACTGTTGAAGTACCTGTACACTTAGTTGGTGAAGCAGTAGGCGCTAAAGAAGGCGGCGTAGTTGACCAACCATTATTCTACGTTGAAGTTACTGCAACTCCAGACAACATTCCTGAATATCTTGAAGCAGATATCACTGAATTAGAAATCGGTGACACTATCGCAGTTCAAGACTTGAAAGTAACAGGCGACTTCACAATCGAAAACGATCCTGAAGATACAGTTGTAACTGTAACACCTCCAACTCAAGGACCAAGCGAAGAAGAAATCCAAGAAGTTGAAGCAGGCGACGCTGATACTCCAGAACCAGAAGTTGTTGGAGAAAACAAAGAAGACGAAGAAGAAGAATAATTTTTTCTTATATTTGTGCCGTTCACATTTTTGTGTGATCGGCTTTTTTATTGCGTCATATTACATGCTTTACGTGTCAGGGTTTATCCTGATTTGTGTTAATATAGGGAATAAAGCGATACATAGACATCGGTGTAGATGACCGATGCCAAATCAAAAGAAAAGAAGAGATGGAGGCAGAAAAGCATGAAGTGTATTGTCGGATTAGGCAATATCGGTAAACGATTTGAACAAACCAGACATAATATCGGGTTTGAAGTAATAGATTATTTATTAGAATCTAATCAATTAAAGTTAGATAAACAAAAATTCCGTGGCGCATATACGATTGAACGTGTCGCAGGTGACAAAGTATTATTCATTGAACCGATGACTTTGATGAACTTATCAGGAGAAGCTGTCGGTCCGTTAATGGATTACTATAATGTAGATGTTGAAGATTTATTAGTGCTCTATGATGATTTGGATTTAGCACAAGGACAAGTCCGTTTACGTCAAAAGGGCAGTGCCGGCGGTCATAATGGTATGAAATCGATTATTCAACATCTTGGTACAGATCAATTCAAACGTATCCGTATCGGTATCGGAAGACCGACCAACGGTATGTCTGTACCAGATTATGTCTTGCAGAAATTCTCAAAACAAGAAATGGAAACAATGCAAAAAGTAATAGAACATTCTGCACATGCGGTGGAAGATTTTATCGCGAGTTCGCGTTTCGACCATGTGATGAATGAATATAATGGTGAGGCTAAGTGAAATCAATAATTACAGATTATTTAAATAAAGATAAACGATATGAAGAGTTAAACGATGTATTTGGACATGAAAATGTCTTAGTCACTGGCTTATCCGGTGCGGCGAAAGCGACAGTAATGGCAGAAAAATATTTGTCTTCAAATCGCCCGATGGTCGTGGTGACAAATAACTTATACCAAGCAGATAAATTAGAAGCAGACTTACAACAGTATATCGAAGCAGAAGACATATACAAATATCCGCTTCAAGACATCATGACTGAAGAATTCTCCACACAAAGTCCGCAGTTGATGAGCGAACGTGTGCGCACCCTTACTGCCTTAGCACAAGGCCAGCGAGGGTTCTTTATCATACCTTTGAACGGACTGAAAAAACTACAGACGCCTGTAGAGATGTGGCAAAACCACCAAATCACTTTGAAAGTCGGAGATGACATTGATGTCGATGCATTCTTCAACAAACTCGTTAATATGGGTTATCGCAGAGAAAGTGTCGTGTCACATATCGGTGAATTCTCAGTTCGTGGGGGCATCATTGATATTTATCCATTGATTGGCGAACCTGTACGTATTGAACTCTTCGATACTGAAGTGGATTCAATTCGTCAATTTGATGTGGAAAGCCAACGTTCAGAAGCAAACCAAGACGATGTTCATATCACTTCAGCAAGTGACTATATCATCACAGAGGACGTCTTGAAACGTATTAAAACAGAACTTAAAACGGCTTATGAAACAACACGTCCTAAAATTGAAAAAGCTGTACGTCAAGATGTCAAAGATACGTATGAAAGCTTCTTACAATTTGATACGAACTTTATTGACCACCAAGTGATTCGTAGATTGGTCGCTTTTATGTACGAACAACCTGCGACACTGGTCGATTACATCAGTAATAATGCGATCATCGTCGTTGATGAATATAACCGTGTCAAAGATACAGAAGAAACATTGATGTCTGAAGTCAATGACTTTATGCAGCAGTTGATTGAAAGCGGTAAAGGGTTTATCGGTCAATATTTCTTAGACGATGATGCCTTTGAAAACTTGATTAAAACACGTAACATCACCTATTTCACACTGTTTACCGCAAGTATGCCAGTGAAATTAGATCACATTATCAAATTCTCAAGTAAACCTGTCCAACAATTCTATGGCCAATATGACATTATGCGTTCTGAATTCCAACGTTATATCAATAACGGTTATACGGTTGTGGTACTAGTCGAAACAGAAACGAAAAAAGAACGTGTCAAAGCCATGATGAATGAAATGCATATTCCGATTGTAGAAGCGGGTGCGAGTGCGAATATTCAAGGTGGACACGCAGTTATTGTAGAAGGCAGTCTATCTGAAGGTTTTGAGTTGCCTTATATGTCGCTTGCGGTCGTGACAGAACGCGAGTTGTTTAAATCTAAACAGAAAAAAGCGAAGAAACGTACACCGACGATGACTAACGCAGAACGCATCAAATCTTATCAAGACTTGAAAGTCGGCGATTATGTTGTTCATGTGCACCATGGTGTAGGGCGTTATTTAGGCGTTGAAACGCTTGAAGTCGGTGATGTACACCGAGACTATATTAAAATTCAATACAAGGGAACAGACCAACTCTTTGTGCCGGTTGATCAAATGGATCAAGTTCAAAAATATGTGGCATCAGAAGATAAAACGCCTAAATTAAATAAACTTGGCGGTACAGAGTGGAAGAAAACCAAAGCCAAAGTTCAACAGAGTGTTGAAGATATTGCGGATGAACTTATTGAACTGTATCGTGAGCGTGAGATGGCAGAAGGGCATCAATTCGGACCGGATACAGAACAACAACACGAATTCGAAATGGACTTCCCTTATGATTTAACAGCGGACCAAGCCAAATCTATTGATGAAATCAAAGAAGACATGGAGAAAGAACGTCCAATGGACCGCTTGTTATGTGGTGATGTCGGTTACGGTAAAACCGAAGTGGCATTACGTGCAGCTTTCAAAGCAGTCATGGAAGGGAAACAAGTCGCTTTCTTAGTACCAACGACTATTCTAGCGCAACAGCACTATGAAACGTTGTTGGAACGTATGCAAGATTTCCCGGTAAATATTCAATTGATGAGCCGCTTCCGTACACCTAAAGAAATCAAAGAAACGAAACAAGGTTTAAACGACGGTACCATCGACATCGTGGTGGGTACACATAAATTACTCGCAAAAGATGTGAAGTATAAAGATTTAGGTCTATTAGTTGTCGATGAAGAACAACGCTTTGGTGTTCGTCATAAAGAACGAATTAAAACACTGAAAACGAATGTGGATGTTTTAACTTTAACAGCTACACCGATCCCAAGAACACTCCATATGAGTATGTTAGGGGTACGTGACCTGTCTGTGATTGAAACGCCACCAGAAAACCGCTTCCCAGTCCAAACTTACGTGTTAGAACAAAACACGAACTTTATCAAAGAAGCTTTGGAGCGTGAACTTGCGCGTGGCGGTCAAGCGTTCTATCTATACAACCGTGTACAATCCATCTACGAAAAGAGAGAACAGCTTCAAATGTTGATGCCAGATGCGACCATTGGTGTGGCACATGGCCGTATGACAGAACGTGAACTAGAAGATACAATGATTGGTTTCGTCAATGGCGAATACGATATTTTAGTGACGACGACAATTATTGAAACAGGTGTCGATGTGCCGAATGCGAACACGTTGATTATTGAAGAAGCAGATCGCTTCGGTCTGAGCCAACTCTATCAATTGCGTGGACGTGTGGGTCGTTCTTCTCGTGTTGGTTATGCTTACTTCTTACATCCGACAAACAAAGTATTGTCAGAAACTGCAGAAGAACGCCTGCAAGCGATCAAAGAATTTACTGAACTTGGCAGTGGTTTCAAAATTGCGATGCGTGACTTGAATATCCGTGGTGCCGGTAATTTATTAGGGAAACAACAACACGGCTTTATCGATTCTGTCGGCTTCGACTTGTATTCACAAATGCTTGAAGAAGCGGTTAATGAAAAACGTGGTATTAAACAAGAAAGTGAAACACCAGAAATTGAAATTGAATTGAATATTGATGCGTACTTGCCGACATCTTATATACCGAATGAACAATCGAAAATTGAAATCTATAAGAAATTACGTCAGATTGAAACTGAAAATGAGTTAATGGATATCAAAGATGAACTTATCGACCGCTTCAACGATTATCCGGTTGAAGTAGAACGTCTATTAGACATCGTTGAAATCCGTATTCATGCCCTACATGTCGGCGTAACGCGAATTAAAGATACAGGCAAAGCGATTGAAATTTATCTATCTGAAAAAGGAACAGAAGATATCAATGGTGAAGCACTCTTTAAACAGACGTTGCCGCTTGGCAGAGATATGAAAGTTGGTGTGTCTGAAGGTGCGATGACTGTGACACTTATGAAAAATAAAAAAGCAGGTGCGTGGTTTGACCGCTTGAAATTCTTGATGAAAGCTTTAGAAGAAAGTATGGTCATTCCAGATGAAGCGTAAATCAGCCTTCAGCGGTGTCGTAATTCTGACTTTGGCGTTAGTGATGGTCAAAATACTGAGTGCGATATATCGTGTTCCATACCAAAACGTACTCGGTGATGCGGGGCTATATGCGTACCAACAAGTATATCCATTTTTGTCGCTTGCGACGATTTTATCGATGAATGCGATACCGAGTGCTGTGACGCAAAACTTCGGTGCACATTGGACGCATCGTAAAATCAGTCATGTCATGATTGGTATACAAGGTGTATGTTTCATCTTATTTGCGTTGATCTTCATTTTGGCACCTGTCATTGCTCATCTGATGGGTGATATGCATCTGACGCCGATGATCCGTATGGCAAGCTGCAGTTTCTTGGTCGTCGGTTGTTTAGGTGTCTTGCGTGGCAGTTTCCAATCACGTCAACAAATGGATGCGCCGGCTTTTTCACAAGTCATTGAACAAATTGTGCGTGTCGGTATTATCTTAGTGTTGATTGTAGTGTTTGTTCAGTTGGATTGGTCGATTTATCGAGTAGGAACTTGGGCCATCTTAGCTTCAGCTTTAGGCTTCTTAGCGGCTACTATCTTCTTAAGTGTGAAACGACCGTTTCAATTTGAGTTTGCGTTGCGTGAAGATGAGATGACTAAAGTCGTATGGCAACGTTTGACTGCAGCGATTATTATCTTTTCAGCGAGTCACCTTATTGTGACGACGTGGCAATTGATGGACAGTTTCTCAGTGATTCGCACCTTGCAGTATTATGGCTTATCGTTTAAAGAAGCGATTGTGCAAAAAGGGATTTATGACCGTGGCGCATCTTTTATTCAAATCGGTTTAATTGTGACGACAACATTTTGTTTTGTGTTGATTCCTTTATTAACCAATGCGTTTGCGGAACAACGCTTTGAACGTATGAACCGATATGCGGATGCGACGTTGAAGATTACGATGACTATCAGTGTTGCGGCGGGCGCAGGATTAATGAATTTATTGCCTTTAATGAACCGTGTGTTCTTTAAAAATGATGTCTTAACCGCTACGCTCGTTATTTATATGTTGACGGTCATTTGTGTTTCGTTGATTATGGTGAATATTGCTTTGTTAGAAGTACGCAGACAATCTCGTTTGATTCTGATTGCTTTCGGCTTAGGTGCAGTTATAAAATTGATAATGAATTTTGTATTGATTCCGAACATCGGTATTATCGGGGCAAGTGTCAGTACGGTACTGTCATTATGTTTGTTTGCGTTTATCTTGCAGTGGCGAACGTTACAATTCTATCGCTTGCGTCACATGCGTAATTTTGTCTCGAAGCTGCTTGTGACAGTCGTTGCGATGACTGCGGCAGTACAACTGATTATGTGGATGACGCCGACAGAAGGGCGTTTAACAGGCATGGTAGAATTACTGCTTGCGGCGCTCGTTGGTGTTGCGGTGGTTATTATCGCGATTGCGACATTGAATTTATTAACTTATCGTGAATTGCAGCATATGCCGTTCGGAGATAAATTATACCGTTTGAAGAAAGGACGAAAATGATGAGTCATACCATTACAATTGTAGGTTTAGGCAACTATGGTTTAGATGAATTGCCTTTAGGGATTTACCGCTATTTGACCCAGCAAACTCATATTTATGCACGTACACTAGATCATCCTGTGGTTGAGGCGCTAAAAACAGAAGTACCGCAATTAGAGTGGTCAAGTTTTGACCCAGTATATGAAGCACATGATGCGTTTGAAGCAGTGTACCAAGCGATTGTTGATCAATTAATTGAAGCGGCACAACAAGAAAATGTCGTTTATGTGGTGCCAGGTCATCCGCGTGTGGCAGAAACGACAACAGCGTTGCTGACAGCCTATGCGCAGTCACATCCAGAGGTTGAAGTGAAAGTGCTTGGCGGTAAAAGTTTCATTGATGATGTGTTTGAAGCGGTACAAGTGGACCCAAATGAAGGCTTCACTTTACTAGATGGAACAGCTTTAAAAGCAGAACAGCTGAATATCCGTACGCATACGTTGATCACGCAAGTGTATAGCGCAATGACAGCAGGAGATTTAAAACTGACATTGATGGAGCGTTATCCTGATGATTATAGCGTTTATATTGTAGATGGCGCCCGTAACACAGGAGCGACATTAATTGAGACGCCTCTATACGAATTAGATCGTCACGATATCTTCAGTAATTTAACAAGCGTCTTTATTCCGCGTATTGAAGATGAAACTTTAATGCATGGTGATTTTGATTATGCGGTTAAAGTGATTGATACGTTAGTAGATGATGACAAAGGTTGCCCTTGGGATAAAGTACAAACACACGAAACATTGAAACGTTATCTTTTAGAAGAGACATTTGAATTATTTGAAGCTATCGATCATGAAGATGACTGGCATATGATTGAAGAACTGGGCGATATCTTGTTGCAAGTGCTGTTACATGCGGCTATCGGCAAAAAAGAAGGTTATATTGATATTACTGAAGTGATTGAAAGTTTAAATGATAAAATGATTCGACGTCATCCGCATGTGTTTGCGGACGCAAAAGCAGAAAATATCGAAGACTTAAAAGGTATTTGGTCAGAAGCAAAAGCGAAAGAAGGCAAAACGCCGCGTGTGAAATTTGAGAAAGTATTTGCAGACCATTTTATGACGTTGTATGATGAAGTCAAAAATAAAGACTATAGTGAAGCGGAATTAAAAGCTTTGTTGGAAAAGAAAGAAGGGGAATAACGTGAGATTAGACAAATATCTAAAAGTATCTCGTTTAATCAAACGCCGTACACTTGCGAAAGAAGTCAGTGACCAAGGCCGTGTTCAAGTCAATAACAACACAGCAAAAGCAGGTACGGATGTCAAAATCGGTGACGAAATCGTCATTCGTTTCGGACAACGTGTGATTACAATTCGTGTCACTGGATTAAGCGAACATGCGTCGAAAGAGAATGCGAAAGGCATGTATGAATTAGTGAAAGAAGAACGTATTAATGAGAATGACTAAGGAGTGACATACCATGGCTAGAAAAGTAGAGCATATGGAAAACAGGTATATCGAGAACGAAAACCGAAGAAAAAGACAGCGCGAAATGAAAAAGCGTGTGGTTAAACGTCGTATTATGCTCTTTGCGGGGATTTTACTCGCAATCATTATCGTCCTTTCTGTCATGGTTATCTCTCAAACAAGAAGCAATGCTGAAGATGCGCAGGAACGTAAAGTAAAAGAAGAAAAGTTCCAAAAACAGCAAGACGAAGAAATTGCTTTGAAAGAACAATTGAATAATTTGAATAACAAAGAGTATATAGAGAAAGTCGCACGTGACGATTATTATTTAAGTAATGATGGGGAAGTCATTTTTAAATTACCTGAAGAGAAGAAAAAAGAAGGAAAATAACGTCTAATGTGTTTTTAATGTAAGAAAAGTATAATATCTAACTGTTTTAACTGATATGCCATTGTTAAATTAGCACAACAAGCATATAATAGAGTTAAGTAAAATTGAAAGAAATCGGAGGATTTATTTAGGATATGTCAATCGAAGTAGGAAGCAAGCTTAAAGGGAAAGTCACTGGTATCAAAAAATTTGGTGCGTTTGTAGAATTGCCTGGAGGGAAAAGTGGCTTAGTTCACATCAGTGAAGTTGCAGACAATTATGTTGAAAATGTGGAAGATCACTTGTCTGTTGGAGATGAAGTAGAAGTTAAGGTACTATCTGTTGCTGACGACGGTAAAATCAGTCTTTCAATTAAAAAAGCGAAAGATCGTCCGAAAAGACAACATCATAGAGGCGGCCATGGTGGTCATGGCAAACCATCACATAACAAACCAGAAGACTTTGAAAAGAAATTAAGCAACTTCTTAAAAGATAGCGAAGAAAAAATGACGTCTATCAAACGCCAAGCTGAATCAAGACGCGGCGGAAGAGGTTCAAGACGATAATTCAACATAAAGCAGATGACTGTTCGAAGGGAACAGTCTCTTTTATTTTTGTCTGAAATTTTATCCATGCGTATATTTCAAATGAGGACGAGGTGAGGATATGAATATTTATACAGAAGGCTGGTCTGAAAATGACCATCTTGCATTAGCGGTTTCTACAGGTGTCGACAGCATGGTATTATTACATATGTTGACCACACACTATCATCATACATATCGCCAACTGACCGTGTTGCATGTCAATCACGGAATCAGATCGGCTTCTTTAGAAGAAGCGGCTTTCTTAGAACGTTATTGCCAGCAACATCATATCCCGCTTCGCACCCACGAATTGGATTTATCCGCATTGACTAATAAAGGTAAGAGCATTCAAAAAGATGCACGCCAAAAGCGCTACGCTTGGTTTGAGTCTGAAATGAAAGCATTAGGTGCTAGTGTTTTGTTGACAGCACATCACTTAGATGACCAGTTAGAGACGATTTTCTATCGTCTTATGACAGGACGGTCTACAAGAAGCAGACTTGGGATGCAGGAAGTAGAGGAGAGAAGCGGTTATCGCTTAGTCAGACCTTTACTGCATATCGATAAACAAGCTGTTAAAGCGTATCAAGCTGAGTATCAGGTGCCGTATTTTGAAGATGCGTCTAACCAAGATAATCATTATGTACGTAACGATATTCGTAATCGCATTTTTCCAGCCATAGATGCGAATGACCATCTAGATACTGCGCAGTTGTTAAAGTTGAAAGCTTGGCATGATGAGCAATTCGATTTACTGCATCGAGCAGCAGATAATTTTATCAACCAACACGTTGCGCGCGAGTCAGAAATGATTCAGGTAGACCGTACTGCATTCAATAGATTGTCGCATTCGTTAAAAACAATCGTGCTGGATCAATTGCTTGAGGCTTATGTATCAGGCGCTCCCATTTCTGAACAAGCGTATCAAGAATGGTTTGCGCAAATTGAAAATTCTCAATCTCAAGCGATAATTTATGCGACAGATAAATGGAATATTCAAATTGTGTATGATAAATTTATAATAATGGGTTGCACAAAAAACGAGACGACACCACAGCGGATTACACAACCAGGTTATTATGATTATGGTACATACCGCATTATAGTTCATGATGATATTGAGGGTTCGGACTTCCCAATGGTAATACGTTCGAGACAATCGGGAGATCGCTTCGTACTACCAAACAAAGAAGGCCATCAGAAAGTCAACCGCTTAATGATCAATCGCAAAGTTCCTAAATTTGAACGTGAGCGATTGCCCATATTGCTTAATAAACAAGGGGAGATTATTGCAGTAGGTACTTTGTACACTGCGGCAGATTATGAAGGGAAATTAGAGATAATAAATTTAGGAGTGTAGCCGAAATGAAGGAAGATTTAAAAGAAATATTGATGACGGAAGATGAAATCCAGCAACTCTGCCGTGAACTGGGAGCAAAAATCACAGAAGATTATGCCGATAAAGACCTTGTTTGTGTAGGCATTTTAAAAGGTTCAGCAATGTTCATGTCAGATTTAATCAAACGCATCGATACACATTTAGCAATTGATTTTATGGATGTATCAAGCTATCACGGCGGTACAGAATCTACAGGAGAAGTTAAAATCTTAAAAGATTTAGGCAGCTCTATTGAGAATAAAGATGTATTAATCGTAGAAGATATTCTAGAAACCGGTACAACTTTGAAATCAATTACTGAACTATTGAAATCTCGTCGTGTGAATTCTTTAGAAATCGTCACATTGCTAGATAAACCAAACCGTCGTAAAGCAGATATCGAAGCAAAATATGTAGGCAGAAAAATCCCAGATGAATTCGTAGTCGGATACGGCTTGGATTATGCGGAATTTTACCGTAACTTGCCATACATCGGAACATTGAAACCAGAGATTTATCAAAAATAATCGACAAATGAATACTATAGTAGGCTTACTTTTTCTACAAAGTTGAAATACTAGCCATTAAAAGTTATATTGTGTTACAATTTTTGTTAGTTTTATTATTGGAGTAGGAGGAAAAAACGCATGCAGAAAGCTTTTCGCAATGTGCTTGTAATCGCAATCATTGGCGTTTTTATATTCGGTTTATTTTCCTGGCTGAATGGTAACGGCAATATGCCGAAACAACTATCATATACACAGTTCTTCGAAAAACTTGAAAAAGGCGATTTGAAATCAATCGAAGTTCAGCCTGAGCAGAACGTTTATATGATCACTGGAAAGACCAAGAACGGTGAAGATTATTCTTCAACGATGCTATATAATAACGAAAAAGACTTACAAAAAGTCACAGGTGAAGCACAAAAACAAAAAGATTTAAAATTTACAGTTAAAGAAGAAGAAAAACAAAGCGTATTTGTTAGTATTCTTTCAACATTGATTCCAGTATTGGTTATTGCTTTATTATTCATATTCTTCCTTAGTCAAGCGCAAGGCGGCGGAGGCGGCGGTCGTATGATGAACTTTGGTAAATCCAAAGCTAAAATGTACGACAACCAAAAACGTCGTGTACGTTTCTCTGACGTAGCCGGTGCAGACGAGGAAAAACAAGAATTAATCGAAATTGTCGACTTCTTAAAAGACAATAAGAAATTCAAAGATATGGGCTCAAGAATCCCTAAAGGGGTACTCTTAGTCGGTCCTCCAGGTACAGGTAAAACATTGCTTGCCCGTGCCGTAGCTGGTGAAGCAGGCGTGCCATTCTTCACAATCAGTGGTTCTGACTTCGTTGAAATGTTCGTCGGTGTCGGTGCCAGCCGTGTTCGTGATTTATTCGATAACGCGAAGAAAAACGCACCTTGTATCATCTTCATTGATGAGATTGACGCAGTAGGTCGTCAACGTGGTGCCGGTGTCGGCGGCGGTCACGATGAACGTGAACAAACATTGAACCAATTATTAGTTGAAATGGATGGCTTCGGCGAAAACGAAGGTATTATCATGATTGCGGCAACAAACCGTCCTGATATCCTTGACCCAGCGTTATTACGTCCAGGTCGTTTCGACAGACAAATCCAAGTCGGTCGTCCAGATGTTAAAGGCCGTGAAGCGATTCTATATGTACATGCCAGAAACAAACCATTAGATGAAACAGTAGACTTAAAAGCAGTTGCGCAAAGAACACCAGGCTTCTCTGGTGCCGATTTAGAAAACTTGCTGAACGAAGCTTCGTTAGTTGCAGTTCGTGACGGTAAGAAGAAAATCGACATGCGAGATATTGAAGAAGCAACAGACCGTGTTATCGCAGGTCCAGCTAAGAAATCTCGTGTTATTTCTGAGAAAGAACGTAATATCGTCGCGCACCATGAAGCAGGACATACAATTATCGGTATGGTGCTTGATGAAGCTGAAGTGGTACACAAAGTTACAATCGTACCGCGTGGACAAGCTGGCGGTTATGCGATGATGTTACCAAAACAAGATCGCTTCTTAATGACAGAGCCAGAATTGCTTGATAAGATTTGCGGCTTGCTCGGTGGTCGTGTATCTGAAGATATCAACTTCAATGAAGTGTCTACAGGTGCATCAAACGACTTCGAACGTGCAACACAAATTGCGCGCTCAATGGTAACTGAATACGGTATGAGTAAGAAACTCGGACCAATGCAGTTTACGAAGAGCGGCGGTCAAGTGTTCTTAGGTAAAGATATGCAAGGCGAACCAGAATACTCTGGTCAAATCGCTTATGAAATCGATAAAGAAGTACAACGTATCATCAAAGAACAATATGAACGTTGTAAACAAATCCTGCTTGAACATGAAGATCAACTTAAACTTATCGCTAAGACATTGTTGACAGAAGAAACATTAGTACGTGAACAAATCCATTCATTATTCTACGAAGGTAAATTACCTGAAGTGAACTATGATGAAGCGAAAGTTGTTAAACAAGGTGATGAAGAGTTCCAAGAAGGTAAATTCGGTAAATCTTATGATGAAATCCTTGAAGAAGTCCGTGAAGAGGACAAGGAATATCAAGAAGAAGAGGCTGAAGTAGACGAGCAAGAAAAACGTCAAAAAGAATCAGAAGCACATCCAGAAACGAAACATTCTGATGAAGCAGCTGAAGATGACACACCACATGAAGCTAAAGACAAAGATGACTCTGACCATCGAAACGATAAATAAGACGATTCTATTGTCTGAAACTAAATAATGTAGATTAAAATCTCTTTCTGCTATCATTAGGAATACGCAGAAAGAGATTTTTTAACGAAAATAATTGAACGATGAAATCATAAATGTTGAAAATTAAGTGAAAGAAAGAGGCGTAAAAAGATATGACTCAAGACTATATAGTAAAAGCACTGGCATTTGATGGAGATATCCGTGCGTATGCAGCGGTAACGACTCATGCAGTGCAAGAAGGACAAACAAGACATTACACATGGCCGACAGCATCAGCAGCATTAGGTCGTACAATGACAGCAACTGTTATGATGGGTGCCATGTTGAAAGGTGACCAAAAATTAATTGTCACTGTAGATGGCCAAGGTCCAATCGGACGTATTGTAGCAGATGCGAATGCGAAAGGCGACGTACGCGCATACGTTACGAATCCACAAACACATTTCCCATTAAATGACCAAGGTAAATTAGATGTGAAACGTGCAGTGGGTACAAACGGTACATTAACAGTTGTTAAGGATGTAGGGATGAAAGATTACTTCTCTGGTTCAAGCCCGATTGTGTCAGGTGAACTAGGTGAAGATTTCACATACTACTATGCGACAAGTGAACAAGTCCCATCATCTGTTGGTTTAGGTGTGCTTGTAAATCCAGATAACTCTATCAAAGCAGCAGGCGGCTTTATTATTCAAGTCATGCCGAATGCGAAAGAAGAGACAATTGAAAAAGTTGAACAAGCCATCACACATATGACACCAGTATCTCAATTGATTGATCAAGGATTATCACCAGAAGAACTGTTGACTGAGATTTTAGGTAAAGAACATGTGAAATTCTTAGAAACAGTACCCGTGAAATTCGAATGTAACTGCAGTCATGAAAAATTCTTAAATGCGATTAAAGGCTTAGGTGAAGCTGAAATTCAAAGCATGATTGATGAAGACCATGGTGCAGAAGCAGAATGTCATTTCTGCCGTACGAAATATCACTATAGTGAAGCGGAACTTAAAGGTTTAATCGAAGAATTGCATGCTAAATAAACACATTGAAAAGCGAGACGATCAGACGTCTCGCTTTTTTACTGTAACGAATCACAGTGTAAGACGTTTCTTTTATGGGAAAAGAGGAAATAATAAAGAATAGAGACAATGAACTTGTGGAACAATGTATAAATCTGATAAAATAATAATATCCGATGAAATAGATAAGGTTTAATAGAAATAATGGCATGACTAAGCATCAGAATTGAATTGTTTCGGGGTATTATTAATGAGGTTCTGGTGACTTAATTAAATATCTTTTAAGAATAAAGGAGCGTTTTTTTATGGCAAATAAACCCGTAGATAACATTGTACAACTGATTGGAGATACACCTGTAGTTAAATTGAACAACATCGTACCAGAAGATGCTGCAGATGTTTATGTTAAATTAGAGTATCAAAACCCAGGTGGTTCAGTAAAAGACCGTATCGCTTTAGCGATGATCGAGCGTGCTGAACAAGAAGGAAAAATCAAACCAGGTGATACAATTGTCGAACCTACAAGTGGTAACACAGGTATCGGTTTAGCATTTGTTGCAGCAGCAAAAGGGTACAAAGCTGTATTCACAATGCCTGAAACAATGAGTCAAGAGCGTCGTAACTTATTAAAAGCATACGGTGCAGAAGTTGTATTAACACCTGGATCTGAAGCAATGAAAGGTGCTATTAAAAAAGCAAAAGAATTAAAAGAAGAATATGGTTACTATGAACCACAACAATTCGAAAACCCAGCGAACCCGCTTATCCACGAATTGACAACAGGTCCTGAACTTGTAGAACAATTCGAAGGCCGTACAATCGATGCATTCTTAGCAGGTGTTGGTACTGGCGGTACATTAAGTGGTGTAGGTAAAGTCTTAAAAGAAAAATACCCTAGCATTCAAATCGTAGCAATCGAGCCAGAAGGTTCTCCTGTCTTAAGCGGCGGCGAACCAGGTCCTCATAAATTACAAGGTTTAGGCGCAGGTTTCGTTCCTGACACATTAAACACAAACATTTATGATGAAGTTGTTAAAATCGGCAACGAAACTGCAATGGAAACTTCACGCAGAGTTGCTAAAGAAGAAGGTATCTTAGCAGGTATTTCTTCAGGTGCTGCAATTTATGCGGCAATCGAAAAAGCAAAAGAATTAGGTAAAGGTAAAACAGTTGTAACTGTACTTCCAAGTAATGGTGAACGTTACTTATCTACACCTTTATATTCTTTTGAAGGTAAATAAGTCAAACATTGATGAACTGCCGTTCGCATTTCTCTTTTTGAGAAATGGTACGGCGGTTTTTTCATTTCAAACACCTTTTGAACGCTTGGGGTCGGTCATATGTTAAAATTTTAATATAATGTATCACAGTTATGATGAAAGGAAGAGAGACATGGCACATACAAAAATCATGGGCATATTGAATGTAACACCTGATTCATTTTCTGACGGCGGCAAATACAATTCTGTAGATGCGGCGGTTGCACGTGTGAAGGAAATGATGGATGAAGGTGTCGACATTGTAGATATCGGCGGTGTTTCCACAAGACCAGGGCACAGTGAAGTGTTATTAGAAGATGAATTAGAACGCGTCATTCCAGTTGTTAAAGCACTCTCCGAATTTAATGTGCAATTGTCTGTCGACACGTTTCGCAGTGAAGTTGCGAAAGCAGCATTAGAGGCTGGCGCAACAATGATTAATGATCAATGGGCAGGTTTATATGACCCTAAAATGTTTGAAGTCGTTGCACAATACGATGCTGAAATTGTCTTGATGCATAATGGAGATGGACAACGTGAAGATCCTGTCATGGATGAAATGCTAGTTTATTTATTAAAACAAGCACATCGTGCAGAAACAGCAGGGGTTGCGACGAATAAAATCTGGATTGATCCAGGTATCGGCTTTGCGAAAACGAGATTGGAAGAACGAGAAGTTATGGAGCGACTGGATGAATTAGTTGCGACAGAATATCCAGTATTGCTTGCGACGAGTCGTAAACGCTTCATCAAAGAAATGATGGGTTCAGACGAAGGACCAGAAGATCGTGATGAAATGACAGCAGCAACGACTGCTTATGGTGTGATGAAAGGTGTGCAAGCGGTACGTGTACATAATGTAAAACTCAATGCGCGTATTGCGCATGGCATTGATTATTTAAAGGAGATTGAACGATGAAAGATCGTATATTTTTAAATGGTATGAGATTTTATGGTTATCATGGAGTCTTATCAGCAGAAAATGAAATTGGACAAATCTTTGTTGTAGATGTTGAATTAACGACTGATTTAACTGAAGCAGGAAAGTCCGATCAAGTAGAAGATACGATCAACTATGCGGAAGTCTATGCGGATGTGAAAGAAATTATGGAAGGGGAACCTAAAAATTTACTCGAACATCTCGCAGCACTTATTGCAAATCGTATAAATTCACACTATAATCGGGTATTGGAAACTAAAGTACGTATAACAAAAGAAGTACCGCCGATTCCAGGTCACTATGATGGCGTAGGTGTGGAAATTACAAGGGTGAATCAAAATGACTGATGTATTTTTAGGACTCGGCAGCAATGTCGGAGACCGAGAAAACCAATTAAAAGAAGCAATACGTTTATTAGATGAACAATCTGGTATTAAAGTAGTGAAAGTTTCATCATTTTATGAAACTGAGCCTGTCGGTTATGTCGATCAACCGGATTTTTTAAATTTATGTGTGGAAATTCAAACAGAACTATCACCAAAAGCCGTCCTTGAAAGGGGCTTGGCGATTGAACAGCAACTGCATCGTGTACGTAAAGAACGTTGGGGTCCGCGTACTTTAGATATCGATATCCTGTTATATGGTGACCAAATCATTGAAGAACAAGATTTGACGATTCCGCATCCACGAATGACAGAACGTGCTTTTGTCTTGATTCCGCTGCAAGAGATTGCACCAAATAAGATAGAGCCAAGAACACAAACCAAAATTAAAGATATAACTGTTCCTAACGAAACTGTGAAAAAAGTTCAATAAACGTAAGAGATAGATTGAGAGGTAATAATTATGTGGAAGATTGGAGATGTAGAAATCGACAATAGAGTCGTACTCGCTCCTATGGCTGGGGTGTGCAACTCTGCATTCAGATTGACTGTCAAAGAGTTCGGTGCGGGTTTAGTTTGCGCTGAGATGGTCAGTGACAAGGCGATTTTATTCAATAACCCGAAAACAATGAATATGTTGTATATAGATGAAAACGAACGTCCGTTATCGTTGCAGATTTTCGGCGGTGAGAAAGAAAGTTTAGTCGAAGCTGCAGTTTATGTTGATCAAAATACAACAGCTGATATTATTGATATTAATATGGGGTGCCCAGTGAATAAGATTATCCGTTGTGAAGCGGGTGCAAGATGGCTGCTTGACCCTAATAAGATTTATGAAATGGTATCTGCAGTTGTTGAGAAAGTCAATAAACCTGTTACATGCAAAATGCGTATTGGTTGGGATGACGATCATATTTACGCAGTAGAAAATGCGAAAGCGGCAGAACGTGCAGGAGCATCCGCAATTTCATTACATGGCCGTACACGTGTGCAAATGTATGAAGGTAAAGCAGATTGGGATATTATCAGACAAGTGAAAGAAGCGGTTAATATTCCAGTTATCGGCAACGGAGATGTGACAAGCCCTGAACTCGCGCAAAAAATGCTGGATGAAACTGGCGTAGATGCGGTGATGATTGGGCGCGAAGCTTTAGGCAACCCATGGATGATTTACCGTACAGTCCATTATTTAGAAACAGGCGAGCTGATGGATGAACCGACAGTGAAAGAAAAAGTAGAAATTGCTTTATTACATCTGCGTCGACTAGTAGAATTAAAGGGTGAGAAGGTTGGCGTTATGGAAATGCGCAAACACGCTTCATGGTACCTAAAAGGTGTTAAAGGCAACGGAAAAGCCCGTAAAGCATTAAACCAAGCCAACACAGAACAAGAAATGATTGATATCCTGCAGAATTTCCAAAAAGAAATCACTGCAGATAAAGCAACACAAGAAGCTTAATAAGGAGAGATAACATGTCAGAAGAAATGAATGACCAAATGCAGGTCCGCCGTCAAAAATTACAAGAATTAATCGATTTAGGAATTGATCCATTCGGCCAACGCTTTGACCGTACAGCAAGCGCAGCTGAACTACATGAAAAATGGGATGCTTTCTCTAAAGAAGAATTACACGAAAAAGAAGATGAAAGCCATGTCTCAATCGCGGGTCGTTTAATGACAAAACGTGGTAAAGGTAAAGCTGGATTTGCGCACGTTCAAGATTTATCTGGTCAAATCCAAATTTATGTCCGTAAAGACCAAGTCGGTGAAGAACAATTTGATATTTGGAAAATGGCAGATTTAGGAGATATTATCGGTATTGAAGGTGTTATGTTCAAAACAAACACAGGTGAATTAAGCGTCAAAGCGAAATCATTCATCATGCTTACAAAATCATTACGTCCATTACCAGATAAATTCCATGGTCTTCAAGATATTGAACAACGTTATCGTCAACGTTATTTAGACTTGATTACAAACCAAGAAAGTACAGAAACATTTATCAACCGTAGTAAAATCATCCAAGAAATGCGTAATTACTTAAACAGCAAAGGTTTCTTAGAAGTAGAAACACCAATGATGCATCAAATCCCTGGTGGTGCAGCAGCACGTCCATTTGTGACACACCATAATGCATTAGATGCGACGCTATATATGCGTATTGCGATTGAACTTCACTTAAAACGTTTAATCGTCGGCGGTTTAGAAAAAGTATATGAAATCGGCCGTGTATTCCGTAATGAAGGTGTATCAACACGCCACAACCCAGAGTTCACAATGATTGAACTTTATGAGGCATATGCTGATTTCCATGACATTATGGATATTACAGAAGGTACAATCCGTCATATTTCAAATGCGGTACTAGGTACAGCAGTCATCCCTTACGGTGATTATGAAATTGATTTAGAATCTGACTGGAAACGTGTACACATTGTAGACGCTGTTAAAGAAGCAACAGGTGTAAACTTCTATGATGTAAAATCTGATGATGAAGCACGTGCATTAGCTAAAGAACATAACATTGAAATTACAGATCATATGACATATGGTCATATCTTAAATGAATTCTTTGAACAAAAAGTAGAAGAAACATTAATTCAACCTACTTTCGTATATGGCCATCCGATTGAAATTTCACCATTAGCTAAGAAAAATCCAGAAGATCCTCGTTTCACAGATCGTTTCGAATTATTCATCGTGGGTCGTGAACATGCGAATGCATTCACTGAGTTGAATGATCCAATTGACCAAAGAGAACGTTTCGAAGCGCAATTGAAAGAAAAAGAACAAGGTAATGACGAAGCACACGAGATGGACGAAGACTATATCGAAGCATTAGAATACGGTATGCCTCCAACTGGTGGTTTAGGTATCGGTATCGATCGTCTTGTTATGTTATTAACAAACTCACCATCTATCAGAGACGTATTATTATTCCCATACATGCGTCAAAAATAAGTTGAGTACTTAACAAAATGAATAATTAAGCAGGCGTGTCACCTTTTAAGACACGCCTGCTTTTATATGTATAAAGGGCCTCAAAAAGCACATGATCTCTTATAAAAAGAGAGGGAGGTCGGCAAATGTAAATATCTTTTAAAAAACTTTCGCAAAGCACTTGCATAATTTTCAAAACCCTGTATAATTGTTAATTGTTCTACGAAATAAAGCAACGTTTTATGAGCAATCTTGCATGAATATAAATTCTTAAAAAAGATGATACATAAGTGTTGACATAAAAGACCGAATGTAGTAATATTAAAGGGTCGTCAAAAAGAACGCGTTACAATTTTGTAAAAAAGATTTTAACTGAGTGTAAAATTGACTATTGCAAATGTTAACGAAAGAAGTTAAAATAATTTAAGTGAGTTATTGAAACGCACATAATTAAATAATTTAAAATATTGTCTGGTGACAATGGCAAAGAGGTCACACCTGTTCCCATGCCGAACACAGAAGTTAAGCTCTTTAGCGCCGATGGTAGTCGGACTTACGTTCCGCAAGAGTAGGACGTTGCCAGGCAATATAATTCGGAGAATTAGCTCAGCTGGGAGAGCATCTGCCTTACAAGCAGAGGGTCGGCGGTTCGAACCCGTCATTCTCCACCATTTAAATAGCCGGCCTAGCTCAACTGGTAGAGCAACTGACTTGTAATCAGTAGGTTGGGGGTTCAAGTCCTCTGGCCGGCACCATTTTAAAGCTATGAGCCATTAGCTCAGTTGGTAGAGCATCTGACTTTTAATCAGAGGGTCAGAGGTTCGAATCCTCTATGGCTCATCAGTTTTCCGATTATAACTGAATCATGCAGAAGTAGTTCAGCGGTAGAATACAACCTTGCCAAGGTTGGGGTCGCGGGTTCGAATCCCGTCTTCTGCTCCATTTTTATTTTATGATGCCGGGGTGGCGGAACTGGCAGACGCACAGGACTTAAAATCCTGCGGTAAGTGATTACCGTACCGGTTCGATTCCGGTCCTCGGCACCATATATAATATAAAACATGCGCCCGTAGCTCAACTGGATAGAGCGTTTGACTACGGATCAAGAGGTTATGGGTTCGACTCCTATCGGGCGCGCCATTTTATATTTGTTATTTAATAATTTAATAACGGGAAGTAGCTCAGCTTGGTAGAGCACTTGGTTTGGGACCAAGGGGTCGCAGGTTCGAATCCTGTCTTCCCGACTCTTAATTGTATAATGGGGGCTTAGCTCAGCTGGGAGAGCGCCTGCTTTGCACGCAGGAGGTCAGCGGTTCGATCCCGCTAGTCTCCACCATTATTATTTTAAATGAACATTGAAAACTGAATGACAATATGTCAACGTTAATTCCAAATTAACAAACGTCCTAAGGACGTTTTAAAACAATTAGTTTTTATGAGCTAGTCAAACATCATAAATTATTATGGAGAGTTT
>NZ_JAHMSB010000018.1:0-24960 GCF_018986355.1 Staphylococcus sp. CWZ226
ATTTAGCATACTATCACCTCATTATCTTATTACTATCATTATACAAGAAATGGGGAAAAGGTTATTATGTAAAATGTTAAAAAATAAAAAATGCCGACAAGTCCGTAGGACTTTGTCGACAGTCTGACATCCACTCCGATATGAAGTGGATGCATCTTATGATTTATTTTCTTTTTCTGTTGTATTGATCTCTGGATGATTGATCTCATCAACACTTTTTTGGCTGAAACGATAGATTTTTACCATTGCTGGTTTGGATAATGCCAAGAATGATAAAAATGTTGCTAAGAATGAAAAGTGTGTCACGTTTAGTACGAATAACATCGGCACAAAAATTAAGACAAAAAGTGCAATGAATAATATCAATGGCAGTATTTTGATTAATATATTTTTAACTGTACCTTTAGTTAGGCGAGTCAGTATGAACAGGATTATCCCGATTAGAAATAAGGGGATAATGATTGTAGTCAAAGTTGCGACATAAGCTTCAGCATATCTATTCCAATCAAGATGAATAATGTAATACATAGAAGAATCAGTTGGAATATCTAGTCTGAATAAGTTACTACCGTAATTTTTGTATAAATAGTAGACGATAAGTAGTAATAATATAATTGAGCCGCAATATTTCATGATAGTACGTGGCATTTTATTGGATGATTGGCGCAAAACAATTCCCTCATTTCAAGCAATTTCTATTATTATCTTATAACTCTATATTGAATACAATAGAAATACAGAAATAGATACGACTTTTATACGAGGTGCATGATGAATACGCGTGGTACAATAGTGGTAAGAGTAATATAAGAAAAACTTTAACATTATTTCGAAATAAGGTGATAGACATGAAACGCTCAGATAGAAATCAACCTGATTATGACCGCTATAATCGAGACCCACGTGACTCAAGAGATGGACACGATCCAAGATATCGTGATACACGTGAAGAAGAGTACCGCAGACGTTCTGATGAAGATGGTCGTTATTATAATGAACGTGATTACAGACGTGAACGTATGTTGGAAGATGAGAATCGTAAAAATAGTAAATGGAAAAAAGGTTTGGCCGCGATTGTAGTTATCTTATTGATTGTTGTAGCAATATTTATAGTTAGAAATATGATGCAGCCAAAAGATAGCACAGAAACCGCAAATCAAAATGCGCAAACACAACAAACACAACCTAATAGCTCACAAACTCAAAAACCAGTGACAAATAACTATAAAGAAATCATTCGTGAGAAAGAAACAGTCATTAAAGAAAAAATTGAAAGTGCTAAAAACAATATTCAAAATGGTCAAAATAGCCAGAATGCGATTGAATCTGCACAAAATGAAGTTAACCAATTAAAAGATAAAGCTTCAAATGCGACAGATCAAAATGTCACTGACCAATATCAAAATGCGGTTGATAAATTAAAACAAGCAAACCAAGCGCAACAAAATGGTGAAAATCAATCTAAAGTAGACAGTTTATTAAATGATATCGATAGTAAACTACAAACGATTAAAGATAAACTAAGTCAACTGTTCAATTAAATATGAAAGAAATGAGAGGGTGCGACGCGCATCCTCTTTTTTCAATTCGAAAATTAAGGGAAACTACTTGAATTTTGTTATGATAGATAGGTAGAGATTATGGGAGGAAGATAGTATGGATTTTTGGTTAAAACAAAGCGCAGAGCGTGTTCCTGAAAATATCGCATTAGACGATGGAGCAACAAAACTTACATACGCGAGCGTGTATCAATCAGCAAAACAATATGCAAATGTATTTAAACAACTGAATCAAAAGAGAATTGCATTTTATATAGATAATCGTATAGATGCGGCTTTAATGATTTATGGTGCATGGTTAGCTGGTATAGAAGCAGTCATGATTAATACACGGCTTACATACAAAGAAATTAAAGCGCAACTTAAATCTGTACACACAGATATAATCATTGCCACATTACCATTAGAATTAGATGATTTTACCATTATAAATTGGAGTGAAGTTGAACAACGTCGCTCAACACAAACTTATGAGACTGAACTGGATTTAAACCGTATCGCTTCGATTATGTTTACTTCAGGAACGACAGGTCCACAAAAGGCAGTACCCCAAACTTTTAATAACCATTTAGCGAGTGCGAATGGATGCAGAGAAAGCTTAGGTTTTGATAGTAATACGAAATGGTTATCCGTCTTGCCGATTTATCACATTTCAGGTTTAAGTGTGTTACTGCGCAGTATCATTGAAGGTTTTACAGTCAGATTAATGCAGAAATTTGAAACAAAAACGGTATTAAAAGCGATTCAAAGTGAACAGATTACCCACATTTCACTCGTGCCGCAAACTTTAGGTTGGATGATGGACGCAGGTTTAACACAACCTTATCAACTTCAAAAAATACTGCTTGGCGGTGCGAAATTATCTGATGATTTAATTCATAACGCCTTGAAAGCGGATTTACCGATTTATAATTCATTTGGTATGACAGAAACGTGTTCACAATTTTTAACCGCTTCTCCATCCATGCTTAAACAAAATCCTAACACAGTAGGGAAACCGAGCCCTAACGTTCAAGTTAAGATTATCAATCCAAACCATGAAGGACATGGAGAACTCTTATTAAAAGGTAACAACGTTATGGAAGGTTATCTATATCCTGAAAATTTGACAGATGTATTTGAAGATGGCTACTTTAAAACAGGTGATATCGCAAGTGTAGATGTGGATGGCTTTGTGATGGTTTATGACCGCAGAAAAGATTTGATTATCAGCGGTGGAGAAAACATTTATCCTTATGAAATCGAAACAGTTGTGAAACGTTTTGACGGTATTACAGATGCAATGTGTTATGCCAAAGATGATAATACTTGGGGACAAGTGCCGGCATTATATTATACGAGTGAAAAAGATATAAATCATGACGCATTAGATACCTTTTTAAAAGAGGAATTAGCGAAATATAAAGTGCCGAAATATTATCAACAAGTGACAACATTGCCTTATACATCTACAGGTAAATTAAAACGTGGAAAGCTAGAGGAATAAGCATGCGTTTTGAATCTATTCTATTTTATACGTATGAAGCAGCATTTAAGCATCAGATTAAAACGCCTAAAGTCACTCTAGAAACAAGAAAAGTCTTAGTGATCGGATTGAAAAATGAGCACGGACAAACTTATTTCGGCGAATGTAATGCCTTTGAAACAGATTGGTATGATAAAGAGACAATAGAGAGTGTGTATGAAACATTGAAACAATGGTTTAATACAGTCCTCAAAGATAAAGAGATAGAAACCTTTGATGAAGCTAAAGTATTGTTGAACCACTTGAATCACGCACCCGCAGCGAGAGGTACTGTTGCGATGGCGTTATATCAAGTTTTCCATCATCTTCCTTCATTCGAGGTTCAGTATGGTGCAACGATAAGTGGTTTATCAACTGAAAATTATCAGCAACTATTAAAAACAAAACCAAAGCGTATTAAATTAAAGTGGTCGCCAAAAGTTATTGCTGACATCGAACAGCTACAAAATTTACCATTTAACCCATGGATCGCATTAGATGCGAATGAATCTTTAACGAATCAAGATATAGCAACTTTAAAAAAAGTTCAAAACCTTGAAGATATCTTGTTTATCGAGGAGCCTTTTAAGGATTTAGAAATGTTGAAAACCTTATCTCCAAAAGTTATCCCACCTGTAGCAATAGATGAGAAAGCAAGAGATGTCTCAAGCATTTTAACCTTGATTGAACAATATCCGATTGATACAGTGATTTTAAAGCCTTTCAGACTTGGCGGCATAGATAAAATATTAGATGCGATAGACAGCTTGCATCGACAAAACATTAAAGTAGTGATCGGCGGTATGTATGAATATGGATTAAGCCGCTATTTTACTGCTTATCTAAGTCAGTATGCTGACTATCCTGGGGATGTAACGCCTTATGGCTATTATTTTGATCAGGAGTTTACACAAGAAAACGGCATATTAAAAAGGGGACACTTATACTTTGCGCCCCCTGAAATTGATGTGGATCAATTAAAAATTTATTCATGATGATGGTGATGATGACAATGTTGATGTTTGTCATGCTTTAATGGCACTGGGTCAAATCCACCTTTATGAAGCGGATGACATTTTGAAATGCGTTTGATACCAAGCCATGTTCCTTTGATTGGGCCATGAACTTCAATAGCTTCTTTTGTATAGTTTGAACATGTAGGGTAGAAGCGGCATGTAGGAGGTGTCAACGGTGAAATAAAATGTTGATATATCCATATTAAGCCGAGTAATAGCTTCTTCAATTTAATCCCTCCAACTGATTTGTCTCAATTCGTAACGAATCTATTTTAGCATATATAATAAAAGGATGTGATAGAACGTGATTATACATGATCAATTTGATAAAGAAATTCGGTTGAACTTTACACAACCACAAGATAAACCAAATGGGGAACACGTTCTTGCGATCGCATTTCTCGATGATAGTTATCTTTTAACTAGACATAAAAAAAGAGGGATAGAATTTCCAGGTGGAAAAATAGAACAGGGAGAAAGTAGCGAAGCAGCAATTGTTCGTGAAGTCTATGAAGAAACTGGCGGGATTGTTGCTGAGATGACGTATGTTGCGCAATATACCGTATATCACCCAGAAGGGACGAAATGGTTTACGAAAGATGTCTTTGCGGTGCAAGTAGACACTTTAGAAAGTAAAAACGATTATTTAGAAACAGCAGGCCCTGTGACGTGTAAACATTTAGATGAAATTTCGGATGAAGAAAAGAGTTTCTTATTAGAAGACGAAGCGATATTAAAATGTGTAGAAAGAGTGATAGAACTTGGACTTTATCAAAAGAAAGAGGATGCCGATTGATCTCACAACGCATCGTGGTGAAGAAGTAACTTACCTTGTAGATGATTTACGAGTCAAAGGACTTATGATTACACCTAAACAGTCTGTAAAGCGCATTGTAGTCTATTTACGTGGCGGTAAAGGAAAAGTAGGGCGTGTCAGAACTGGACGTCTATTACAGTTTGCGAATGATCATACGTTAGTTTTCGGACCTTACTATCGCGGTAACAATGGCAGTGAAGGCAGAGATGAATTCAGTGGTGATGATTTGCATGATGTGACACAAGCGATCCGTATATTAAAAATATTATATCCAGAAGCTTTTGTGCATATAATTGGTTTCTCTCGAGGTGGATTACAAGGATTATTAACATTCCAAGATTTACCAGCAGACAGCTATATTACTTGGGGCGGTGTATCTGACTTGCATTTGATGTATGAAGAGCGAGTGGATTTAAGAGGGATGTTACGTCGTATGGTAGGGCATCCTAAAAAAGATTTAGCTGCTTATCAAGAAAGAGAAGCTTTACAATATATTGACGCAAATAGTCCACCGATTTTAATTATTCATGGCGGTGAAGATATTCAAGTTGGTATTCATCAAGCTTATTATTTAGAAAATTACTTGAAAAAAATCGGACATCGTTATCAAACGTATTATCAACCTAAGGAAGGACATATTCCGAGACCGAAAGCATTAAAACAAGTATTACAAGTGATACATCAATGGATGAACGATGTTGAAGCAAAAAAGATATAAAAATTCCGAGAAAGGGGTGACCTCTCTCGGAATTTTTTATTTCTATATTTAATTAGGCTTGGAATCCGCCTTTTTCAGCGATTTCATCGTTCTCTTCACCGAATTTCTTAAAGTTTTCAACGAAACGTGATTTCAAGTCTTCAGCTTGTTCACGGTATGCGTCTTTATCACTCCAAGCGTTGATTGGTTGTAGAATTGAATTTGGTACGTCTTCAATTTCAGTTGGAATACTTAAACCGAATGCTTCATCTTTTTCGAATGCAGCATCTTTTAAGTCGCCTTTAATCGCAGCGTCTACCATGCGACGTGTATATTTAAGGCTGATACGACGACCTACGCCATATTTTCCACCAGTCCAGCCTGTATTCACTAAGTAAACATCCACATCGTGTTTATCGATTAATTCACCTAATAATTCTGCATAAACTTTAGGGTTTAATGGCAAGAACGGTGCACCGAAGCAAGTTGAGAATGAAGGAACTGGTTCAGTAATACCACGTTCAGTACCTGCAAGCTTAGATGTGAAACCACTTAAGAAGTGATACAGTGCTTGTGCTTTGTTTAATTTAGAGATTGGTGGTAACACACCAAATGCATCTGCAGTAAGGAAGATGATTGTATTTGGGTGTGCAGCTTTAGATGGTTTAGCAATGTTTTTAATGTAATCAATCGGATAAGCAGCACGTGTATTTTCAGTGTGCTCGTTATCATCGAAATCAACTGAACCATCATCAGCAACGACTACGTTTTCTAAAATTGTACCGTAGCGGATTGCGTTGAAAATTTCAGGTTCTTTCGTTTTTGAAAGGTTGATTGCTTTAGCGTAGCAGCCGCCTTCAATGTTGAAAATACCATTTTGGTTCCAACCGTGTTCATCATCTCCGATTAATTTACGGTCAGGTGCTGCAGATAATGTTGTTTTACCAGTTCCTGATAAACCGAAGAATAAAGCAACATCACCTTTTTCGCCAACGTTGGCTGAGCAATGCATACTCATGATGTCTTGTTGTGGTAATAAATAGTTCATGACTGAGAAAATACCTTTTTTCATTTCACCCGCATATTCAGTTCCCCCGATTAAGATAACGCGGTGTTTGAATGAAACAATCACGAATGTTTCTGATTTTGTACCATCTACTTCAGGATTAGCTTTGAAGTGTGGTGCTGAAACAATTGTGAAGTTTGGTTTGATTTTTTGAGCTTCTTCTTTTGAAGAAGGGCGGATGAACATATTTTTCGCGAATAAATTATGCCATGCCATTTCGTTCACTACTGTTAAACGTAGTTGTGTATCTTCGTCGCTGCCTGCATAACCATTGAAGACATAAAGTTCATCTTTTTGATCTAAATAGTCTAAAACTTTGTCGTAAAGTCTTAAGAATGTATCTTCTTCAATAGGTTGGTTGATTGAACCCCAGTCAATCGTATCTCTATAAGAAGGTTCATTTACAATAAATTTGTCTTTAGGTGAACGTCCAGTGTATTGACCTGTCAGTGCATTGATAGCCCCAAGCTCTGTCAGTTCCCCTTCGTTGTTGTCCAGAATCTTGTTGTACAATTGTGTAGTTGTGAGTTGGAAAAGTGATGAAGACTTTCCAATCAAATGATCCAACTTATTACGGTTAGTTTGTGCATCTACTGCCATTTTAAAAACCCCTCCAGCGCGTAAGTATTGTTAATAATTGTAAGCCTTTACATTTTCATAGTATAACATAATATGCCGATTATTCCATAACAGATTTAAGATTTTAGACATATAGAATTGACAAGCCTAAAGAGTTTGGGTAGTATTGTGATTAACGGATTCTCTTATCCTGAGTGGCGGAGGGACATGGACCCAAAGAAGCCCAGCAACCTCTCCTTATCGGAGAAAGGTGCCAAACCGTTTGCAAATGTCATTAAAGATGTTTGAACGATAAGAGCGAAAGGACGTTTAAGGGCTTTCTCTCTATGTTTATATAGTTTGAAAGTCCTTTTTTATTTGAGCTCGTAGATAGAGAATTTTCGTAATCAAAATCAAAAGGAGTCAGTTATGTCGAATAATAGAAAATTGTTTACGTCAGAATCTGTTACAGAAGGGCATCCTGATAAAATAGCGGACCAAATTTCAGACGCTATTCTGGATGAATTATTAAAGAAAGATCCGGATGCAAGAGTAGCTTGCGAAACAGTAGTCACTACGGGAATGGCTATGATTGTCGGAGAAATTTCTACAGCAACTTATGTTGATTTTCCTAAGGTTGTCCGTGATACAGTAGCAGAAATCGGTTATACGAGAGCGAAATATGGTTATGATAGTCAAACAATGGCTGTGATGTCAGCAATTGATGAGCAATCACCAGATATCGCACAAGCAGTAGACACTGCTTTAGAATATAGAAATGAAATTACGGAAGAGGAAATTGAAAGTACAGGTGCAGGTGACCAAGGTTTAATGTTTGGTTATGCGACGAATGAAACAGATACGTATATGCCGACACCTATTTACTTCTCACACCAACTTGCGAAACGTTTATCAGATGTCAGAAAAGATGGTACATTAACTTACTTAAGACCAGACGGTAAAGTACAAGTTACTGTTGAGTATGATGAAAATGATAAACCAGCACGTATTGATACGATTGTTATTTCAACACAACATGCTGAAGATGCGTCATTAGATCAAATTCAACGTGATATCAGAACACATGTGATTGATCCAATCGTACCAGCTGAGTTATTAGATGAAGAAACTAAATTTTTCATTAACCCGACAGGTCGTTTTGTGATTGGCGGACCTCAAGGTGACGCTGGTTTAACAGGACGTAAGATTATTGTAGATACTTATGGTGGTCTTGCACGTCATGGCGGTGGTTGCTTCAGTGGTAAAGATCCTACAAAAGTAGACCGTTCAGCAGCATATGCAGCACGTTATGTGGCTAAAAATATTGTTGCAGCAGGATTAGCAGATAAATGTGAAGTACAACTTGCATACGCTATCGGTGTAGCAGAACCTGTATCTATTTCAATTGATACATTTGGAACTGGTAAAGTTTCTGAAGGACAATTGGTAGAAGCGGTAAGAGCTAACTTTGACTTGCGTCCAGCAGGTATCATTAAAATGTTAGACTTAAAACGTCCTATTTATAAACAAACAGCAGCTTATGGTCACTTTGGCCGTACGGATGTTGCTTTACCATGGGAACGTGTAGATAAAGTAGATGCATTAAAAGAAGCTGTTCAAGCATAACTATACAGTTTTTGAATTTGTGACATTTTATTATCGATACATTCGATATTTTCCTTTATAATTGGGAGTAAGATATGTAAAGGAGCGGAATATGTTATGGGACCATTAGAAATTGGTTTGATTGCAGCAATTGTCGTCGCTGTTATCTTCTTTGTCTTATTCTTAGTTGTCTTAAACAGTAAGAAAAAGGCTAAGTTGAAAGCAGAAGAACAATATGAGGCAAAAGAAAGAAGTATAAAAGAAAATTATGAAGACGAGCTTGAAAAAGAACGCGTCGAACATAAAAAAGCGGTCACAAAACAACGCGCTGATTTCGATGAAACAGTGACAGCAAAAGATCGTGAAATCGATGCGCTGAAGCTCTTCTCGAAAAATCATAGTGAGTATGTGACAGACATGCGTTTAATCGGTATCAGAGATCGTTTGGTTAAAGAAAAACGTATTCGACCAGAAGATATGCATATCATGGCGAATATCTTCTTACCTAAAAATGATTTTAATGCGATTGATCGTATCAGTCATTTAGTCTTAACACGTACGGGCTTATACATTATCGATTCTCAATTACTTAAAGGACATGTTTATAATGGCATCAGTCAAGAACAATTCGGTACATTACCAACCATTGAACAAGTCTTTGATGTGTTGGATTTAGATAAACGTCATCCTCAAACATTAGTGTTAGATGAAAATGATGATAAGCAATCAGCTTCATTTGTAAACTACTCAAATCAATTAAAAGAAGTTGAGCACTTAGCAGATACATTGAAGCGCGAATTGAATTTGAAATATACACCAATGGCATTACTTTATTTCAATCCTAAAAATGAAGGTGCAGTGACAATTTCAAATTACGCACAAACAACAAATACTAAAGTACTAGTTGGACCAGAACAATTAGATGAATACTTTAATAAATTCGTTTTCCATGGACGTATTCAATATAATGTTGAAGACTTACAACGTGTTATGGAAGAAATTGAATCATTTAATTAATACAATATGCACTGTTGACTGTAATTTTACAGTTAGCAGTGCATTTTTAATTCAAAATGTTTTACAGTTTTATTCATTGTGCATAGCATAAAGGTAAAGCAACAATGCAAGGAGAGAGAAAATGAATACATTTACGCTATATAATGGACAAACGATGCCACAATTGGGACTTGGCACATATAGAATTGAAAATAGTGATGAATTAGCACAACGTGTATCATTTGCGATAGAACACGGTTATCGCAGTATAGATACAGCTGCACGCTATGGAAATGAAGAAAAAGTAGGAGAAGGCATTAAAAAGGGTATTCAAGCCGCTGGCATACACCGCTCAGATTTATTCATTACCTCAAAACTATGGTTAGATGATTACGGCAGAATGAATGTAGAAGAAGCTTATCAACGAACTTTAGATAAACTTGATTTAGATTATTTAGATTTATATTTAATGCATTGGCCTGGCTCTAATGAAGAAGAAATGATTGATACATGGAAAGGCATGGAAGATTTATTAAAACAAAATAAAGTTAAAAATATTGGTGTCAGCAACTTTCAACCGCATCATTTAGAAAGTTTGTTGTCACATGCATCGATTAAACCAGTGATTAATCAAATAGAATTTCATCCTTATTTAACACAAAATGATTTAAGGTTGTATCTTAAAGCGCAACGTATTCAAGCAGAAGCTTGGTCACCATTTATGAACGGCGACATCTTAAAAGATGAAACAATTCAAGCTATCGCTGAAGAAGTAGCGAAGTCGCCTGCGCAAGTTGTATTGAGATGGCATATTCAACATGATGTTATTGTGATTCCTAAATCCATCACACCTTCACGCATTAAAGAAAATATCAACGTGTTTGACTTTAAGCTATCCGACGACCAAATGAAACGCATAGATCTATTAAATCAAAATAAAAGTATAGACGCAGATGTACCATCTTATAAATCATATTAATCAAAAAGAAGCGTTACCCTTTACAGTGAGTTGTAAAAGATAACGCTTCTTTTATGCGATAACATAACCGATTAGGCATGCGATAAAGCATAATCCATATTGTAAAAAGCTATACGCAATAAAAAGCATACGTTGTGACTTAGTGGTCAACATATTGGTTAATTCCAGTGATAGGGTAGAGAATGTAGTTAAACCACCTAAAAATCCTACAATAATCAATGGAGACAACCAAGCTTGTGCAATTGCGATACCTGATAGCAAGCTGATTAAGAAACTGCCTACTAAGTTGACAATAAGCGTTGCTATTGGCAGCTGAGTAGATAGTTTTGAACAGCTATTTGTGACAGCTGCACGGACTACAGCGCCTAAACCGCCACCAAGCATTACTAATAAAAGGTTACTCATGACTTAAGGCACCTCCAGCTTTACTACCGATATAGCATACTGCTAAACCAAGAATATAGCTTGAAATCGCGTAGACAAAAAGTAAAATATATTGCTGATGTTCAAACATTTTTACCAGTTCAAATTGAAATGTAGAGAACGTGGTTAATGCACCTAAAAATCCAGTTGTAATTCCTTTTTTGAGTAAAGGATTAGATTTAAAAGTTTGAATCACCAAGGCGGAGACTAAACCCATAAAAAAGGCGCCCGCTAAGTTAGCAATAAAAGTGCCAATCGGAAACCCTTGGCCATGATTTAATTGTGAAAAGATAAATCGCAGCAAGGCACCTAGTGCGCCTCCTACGAACACATATAAATACTGCAAAATATCGCCTCGTTACATTTTTAATATATAAATAATGCTACTGTTATAGTGGATTGTCAATTAAAATTTAATCATACCAAATGAGATTAAAGAAGTAACGATATGAATAACAATCACTATTAATAAGATGATAGGTAATATTTTACTGGCTTTACGAATCCAATCTGTACGTTCTTTTGAATGTTTAATAGATTTATCTGCTAAAATGATCGCAATAATTAGGATAATTGCATTAACAACACTGCTTGTAATTATTTTTTTCGCAATTGAATGAAACTGCTCGTTTAACAGTGGATTATACATGTTAAAGTTAAAACTGATGATAATAAGGATTATAGTAAGGTAAAAATAAAGTTTTGACCGTGACATGATGACCTCCGTTTCTGTACATTCTTTTATAATATCATAAAATTTTAGAGGGTTGTGGTTTCTTTTTTAAACCTTTATTAACAATTCTGCTGTGAGTTAATCAATCGCGATTTAAACGGGGGAATGTTATAATCAAGTTACTTTAGACAGCATTGAAAGTTAACAGTAATAAGGAGGCACTTATTTTATGGTAAAAGCAGATTTGAATGTAGAAGTATTTGCGGATGGTGCAGATATTGAAGAAATGAAAAAAGCTTACAAAAATAACGAGGTAGACGGATTCACAACAAACCCGAGCTTAATGGCTAAAGCAGGTGTTACAGATTATAAAGCATTCGCTGAGGAAGCTGTGAAAGAAATTCCAGATGCTTCAATTTCATTTGAAGTATTTGCGGATGATTTAGAAACAATGGAAAAAGAAGCGGAAATTTTAAAACAATATGGTAAAAATGTTTTCGTTAAAATTCCAATTGTGAATACAAAAGGTGAGTCTACAATTCCTTTAATTAAAAGATTATCAGCTGACGGCGTACAATTAAACGTAACTGCAGTATACACTTTAGAACAAGTTAAAGAAATTACAGATGCAGTCACAGAAGGTGTTCCAACTTATGTTTCTGTCTTTGCAGGACGTATTGCGGACACTGGTGTGGATCCATTACCACTAATGAAAGAATCTGTAGAAGTAACACATTCTAAAAAAGGCGTAAAATTATTATGGGCAAGTTGCCGTGAATTATTTAATGTCATTCAAGCAGATGAAATCGGTGCAGATATCATCACATGCCCAGCAGGCGTTATCAGCAAAATTCCAAATATCGGCAGAGATATCAATGAATTATCAGTAGATACTGTTGAAGGATTTGCGAAAGATATTCAAAAATCAGGACTTTCAATTCTATAATTAAATGAGAAATCTAGTATCATGATAATTGATTCTAGTATAAAATAAAGGCAGAAATAATCTTTACCAAGGTATCAGTCCTTATCGTAAAGTTATTTCTGCCTCTTTTTAAAATTTTACCGGGCAGGTGTATAGATGTCGTGAAAAAAGAGCAATTTGAAACAAAAGTAAAAAAGCAACTTTGGTTCCTAAATAAGAAAGAAAAAGATCAGTTGAACCAAGTTTTAAAGGATTTAGAAAACGATCAGACTGATACATTAACTTATAAACAGCCTATCAAGTTTTCAAATCAATTTTTAAGAACGCATATCTTTAAAAAGCGTCATCAAGGAACGGCCTCACTATTCTTAATTATTGTTGGGATGCTACTTATCAATGCATTATTACTAGGTTTATTTTTATTTGGTTTACTAACGAGTTTAAGTGTCGTTCAATATTTTGTAAATCCACAAGTCGATTTATCACTTGTACAATTAGCATTAATTCTAATAGGTGGCATTATATCGTTGATTGTCGCAAGTATTTTAATGAAAATCGTTACAGCATTCTTTACAAAAAAGTTGTTAGAAAATCGCTTTAATCAGCGTCATGAAAAGTCATAAAATGTAAGAAGATACATTCTAACCACTTACGATGCACAAATGAGTAATGGGCGTTTACGACTAACTGCACACCATTTTTAAAGATCAGTCTTGTCGTATAGCGTTCTTGTTTTAGACCTATGATTTCCAAACCATTTACAAAGTACTGGATAGGTGCACGTTTATTCTGTATAGGGAATAAAATGGTTTGTTGATTCACGATTAATGGCAAGTGTTTACGAATATTGAGCATTTGTTTCAATTCATATGATGCATATTTAGATTGAGGTGATTCACGTCTTAATAATGCATTCATATAAGATTTTAATGGCACTTTCGTTAAACCATGAAACATGTTGTAAACACATTCTATTTGGAAAGTGTGATGAGGGTAGGAAGTGAAATATAAAATTCTTGGACGTTCACAAACAACCATTATGACATCTCTCCTTTAAGAAAGTGTTTTAAAGGTGCAAGTTTATGGCGAACTTGCATTTGATACTTTCTGATTGTAGTCGCTGACTTCTTCATCAAAGTTTGTATTTCGAATTGTTTATAACCACATAATTTTAAATTCAACCACATGCGTTCATAGTCATTAAGCAGCAAGTAATATTCAGATGCGATCAACTGCGTGAGATAATTGTAATCTGAGTAATCACTTGCATCTTTAATATCGGAGATGATTGCTTGATTACTCTCTTCTAAAACTTTACTTTTCTTTCTAAATAAATCGATGAGATAGTAGTTCAGCCTTTGAAATAAATAACCGCTCATGCTATTATGAATGGACGTATCAAATTGTCGTAATAATGACCACATTTTGATGGATAAAAGTTGGGCATATTCGTCAATATCATACTTAATATTATATCTTTTTAATAAAGCATAAATGATACCCTGGTGTCGGATGATTAATGTCTCTATGTTCATCACTCCACACTTTCAATCTTTGTACATAACATATTATTTCTGGTTGATTTGAGTTTAACGAAGCGGATTAATTCTTTCATTTGCTAAATGTACAAAATAGGTGTTAAATAGAAGGGTAGAATTAAATAATTTAACAAAATAAATTGTAGTTTTCGACATAATAAGCATGATTAAACATAATTTACTAATAGATGGGAGGATTCCATGGATTACGCACACTTGAATTTAGAACACTTTTTCGCACGCCATGATGAATTGGATATGATTAAAGATAGTTCAGATTTTGTAATGATTAATAATATGACAAATGAAATGATGTATCGTGATGGCAAAATTGAAGGTACAATCGATTTGAACCGTTACTACTATAAGAATAGATCAGAAGCAGCTAGTTTTATAATTATGGAGTACAAACGTCCGGAATAATTAAAAACGAAAGCTAGTATTCGCCTGTTTATTACAGAAATGTCTGTAGATAAATAGGCTGTTTTTTATTTGAAGGATGTTATTTTGCACAAATCATGTACTGAGGTTATAGAAATGTTATTGAAAGAATACAGCAATATTACATTCTGACTTCAAGCACGTTCTATGGAATAAGATATGATAGAATGGTGGTTGGATAACTCTAAATTGTGATACACTGCAAAAAGTGTTAAGATTTAGAATCAAAACGAAATGATTTTTAAGTGTTATAAAACCGTAGGAACTATGGGGATAGCTCGGTAAGAAATAAATCAGTCATCATGAATGCGCCGAGAAGCTTCAACACCGTGTTACATAGTGTTAAGCAGTTCACTTTAACTTGACCTAAGAGGTGTAATTATGACGAAACACAAGAAAGGCTCTATCTTCGCAATTATAGGGCTGCTTGTTATTTTGGCTGTGACAGGTTATATTTTCTTTTCTATGATTTCCGACCAAATATTGTTTAAACATGTTAAAAAAGAAGAAACAGTTGAACATTTGGACGTAACTCTGAATCAAGCAGCTAAAAAACAAATTAATAACTATACAAGCCAACAAGTTTCCGACAAAAATGATAGATGGCATGATGCTACAGGAACAGAGATCAAGAAAGCCATGGACAGTGAAAAATTTATCGATGATAAAACTCAAAAGTATCAATTCTTAGATTTATCTAAATATCAAGGTATCGATAAAAATAGAATTAAGCGTATGCTTGCTGACAGACCTACATTATTAGCACATACTGAAGACTTTATTCATGCAGCTAAAAAACGACAAGTAAATGAAGTATACTTAATTTCACATGCTATCTTGGAAACTGGTGCTGTAAAAAGTGAATTATCAAAAGGTGTAGAAATTGATGGTAAAAAATACTACAATTTCTATGGTGTCGGCGCATTAGATGAAGACCCGATTAAAACGGGTGCTGAATATGCTAAAAAACATGGTTGGGATACACCAGAAAAAGCGATTGATGGTGGTGCAGAATTTATTCATAAGCACTTCTTATCAAATCCAGATCAAAATACGTTATATAGTATGAGATGGAATCCTAAGAATCCTGGTGAACACCAATATGCAACAGATATCAAATGGGCAGAAAGCAACGCATCACTTATTGCAGATTTCTATAAAAAGATTAATACTGAAGGTAAATACTACAAGCTATTTGTTTATAAAGATGACAAAGAACATCAATAATAATTCAATATAAAATATAGTTTAAAGCGAAATGATTAAATGAATGTGATTTAATTGTTTCGCTTTATTTTTGTTTGTTGCATAATAGAAGGTGAAGCAATAAACAGGGTAGTTATGTAGGAAGAGTAGGAGGTTATTTGTATGCGTGTTGCAATAATCGGAATGGGCACTGCAGGTGTCAGTATTTTAAGACAATTAGAACAGCACCCATATTTCAAAGAACTAGACATTGATGTTTATGACAATGCTAAAAATATGGGACAAGGTGTACCATTTCAAAATGACAGCTCACAATTACTAATTAATTTACCAAGTAAGGATATGTCATTAAATTCTAAAGATCAGGAAGAATTCTATCATTGGTATCAACAACAAAATGATTTTAAATTTGAGAATGCGACTTATTTACCAAGATTTGTCTTTGGACATTATATGAAAAGTTACCTCGATAAATTTAATGACATGTATGACAATATTCATATTATTACTGAAAAAGCGACTGAAATGTACTTGGAAAAAGGTTTTGAAAAAGATGCGCATATTCAATACTTTATTTGTACCAATCATGAACAAGAGGCATGTCGTCAATATGACTATGTCTTTTTGACAGTCGGTACGATGGCGTATCATGACCCATACCAGTTAAAAGGATTAAAAGGATTTATTAAATCACCTTATCCCACATATGAAACATTAAATACAGTGGAAGATACGGATGATATCGCAGTAATCGGAACAGGTTTATCTAGTCTTGATGTTATTCGTTATGTTGTGAAGCATCATCCTAACTTGCCATTGACGGCTGTGAGTCGACGTGGAGAGTTGCCAAGTGTCAGAGGGGAAATGCCAGAAATTACATTAAAGTATCTAACTAAAGAAAACTTTAATCAGATTATTAAATCTCATTCTGGTGTAGTTCCACTAGAGACTGCTATTCATCTCTTTAAGCAAGAGTGTGAGGATTTGAATATCCCGCTTCAACAGCTTATCAATCGAAAAGTCGGCGACCCAATTAAAGATTTAAAATATGATTTAGCTCACCCAGAAATATTAGGTGTATTCCAAAGTTTATTAGAAACGATAAAAGAAAATATGAACTGGATTTGGAATAGTTTAAGCATTGAAGATCAAAGGGAGTTTATGAAACGCTACATGCCGATTTTAAAAGCGAATTCCAACCCAATGCCGCCACGCACAGCACGTTTGCTTATAGAAGAGATAGAAGCTGGACACTTGTTAATCAAAAAAGATTTAGAAAAAGTTGTACAAGAAAATGATACCTTTGTTTTCAAATATAAAGATTCAAACGAAACTGAACAATATAATGTTGTGATTAATGCGACTGGACCTAGAACACAATTAAAAGATTTAGATGAAGATGACGGATTTTTAATTGATATTGCGAATAGACAAATTGTGCAAGCGCATCCGATGGGTGGCATTCAAATTGTGCCTGAAACAAATCAAGTCATCAGCCCGAGATACGGAACACTGCCACACTTAATTGCGATTGGTCAGATCACCAATGGCATCAACCAAGCACGAAATGGTGTCAATATGATTGTGCGCCAATCTGTGCAGGCGGTTAATAGTTTATATGAATTTCATTCGGAGAATAGATAATCATTAAGTAATAATTATTGTCAGTTAAATTAAAATAAGCTATGATAAATATATGAGCAAAGTATTGCTCGTTCGATTCAGAAACAATTTCATAAAATTCTTTCGGGGCAGGGTGCAATTCCCAACCGGCAGTAAAAACATAAGCCTGCGACCTGTACTCTATTTTAGAGTATGGCTGATCTAGTGTGAATCTAGAGCCGACAGTGAAAGTCTGGATGGGAGAAAGAATCAAGACGTCATTAAATATGATTTAAAACGCGTATTTAAGTGAAGTCTAGTTTGTGTTAGCAATTTTTAACATGGGTGGACTCTGTTTAAATACGGTGATGATACATTTTTCCGTTGCCTCTTTAGTTAGGTGACGGAATTTTTTTATTTTAATGAGGTGATTGTTTGAATCGATTTTTACAAAATGCGATTGCATTAGCAAAAATGGCTGAAGGCCAAACGGGTGTGAACCCTGCCGTTGGTTCTGTCGTGGTTAAAGATGGCAGAATTGTCGGTTTGGGTGCGCATTTAAAACAAGGTGAACGACATGCGGAAGTACAAGCCTTAGATATGGCAGGTGCAGATGCAGAAGGCGCAACGATTTATGTTTCGCTTGAACCTTGCACACACTTTGGTTCTACACCGCCTTGCGTCAATAAAATCATTGAAGCAGGTATTTCAAAAGTTGTATATGCGATGAAAGATATAACTTTAGATTCACCTGGTGATGAGATTTTAACTGAAGCAGGTATAGAAGTGGAATATCAGCATGATGCACAAGCAGAAGCTATGTATACAGATTTTTTCAAAGCTAAACAAGCACAGATACCTGAAGTAACTTTAAAGGTGAGTGTCAGTTTAGATGGAAAGCAAGCGACAGATAACGGTCAAAGTAAGTGGATTACAAATCCAGATGTGAAACAGGATGTGTTTAAACATCGAGCAAGACATGATGCTATTCTAACCGGTGCAGGTACTGTACAAGCTGACAATCCGAGTTTAACGGTAAGGTTAGAAGGAGAAAGACAGCCTGTACGTGTGGTGTTAGCGAGAAGCGGTCATTTGGATTTCACACAAACTTTATTTACTGATCAACAGACACCTGTGCTTGTGTATACAGAAAATACACAATTAAAAACAAAAGAGCATGGGTCTAATATTCAAATCATTGTATTAGATAATTGTTCTATTGAAACTATTTTAAAAGATTTATATCAAAGAGGTATCGGCTCAGTCTATGTAGAAGCTGGACCTAAAGTGACTTCACAATTTCTCCAATCACAGTGTGTCCAAACACTGATTATTTACTACGCCCCGAAAGTAATTGGAGGTTCTGGCAAGTATCAGTTTTATCAAACTGACAATGTACTTCCTTTAGAACAAACTCCTCAATTTGAAATTGACCATTCTGAAATCATCGATCAAAATATCAAAGTTGTATTAAGAAAGAAGTGATTTCATGTTTACCGGTATTGTAGAAGAAATCGGTACGGTTGATCGCCTTGTGACAGAACAAAATGTCATAAAACTCTCGATAGCATGTGAAACAATTTTAGAAGATATGCATATCGGCGATTCAATCAGTGTCAATGGTGCATGTTTAACAGTAACTTCCTTTAATCAGAAATCCTTTGATGTGAATGTTATCAAAGGTACAGAAAATAAAACGTATCTCAATCAATTGACTAAAGGCAGCTCGGTCAATCTTGAACGTGCTATGCCGAGTCAGGGCAGATTTGGCGGCCATTTTGTGTTAGGTCATGTCGATGAAGTCGGAAAAGTCCTAAAAATCAAACCGTCATCTAATTCTAATATCATGACCATACAATGTCCTAAATCTATTACTGACCAAATGGTTCAACAAGGTTCAATCACGGTTGATGGAACAAGTTTAACGATTTTCAGATTAGCAGAAGGCCAATTTGATATTCATTTAATTCCAGAAACAAAACGCGCAACGATTTTAGGTCAAAAGCGTGTCGGTGATACCGTGCATTTGGAAGCGGATATGTTATTCAAATATGTACAAAAAGCAATTTCAAATCAAAATACTGAATTGACGCCAGATAAATTAGCGCAATTCGGATTCTAAGAGGAGTGTTCAGAAATGCAATTTGATGATATCGAAAGTGCAGTTGAAGCACTAAAACAAGGTGAAAGTATTATTGTTGTGGATAATGAAGACCGAGAAAATGAAGGGGACTTAGTAGCTGTAACGGAATTGATGAATGAAAATACAGTCAATTTTATGGCACGAGAAGCACGTGGTTTAATTTGTGCACCTCTAGCTCCTTCTATCGCACGCTCATTAAATTTAGAGCCGATGGTTAAAGATAACAGCGATGCATTTGGTACAGCATTTACTGAAAGTATTGATCATATCGATACTACGACAGGTATCAGCGCTGCTGAGAGAATGCTGACAGCTAAAGCTTTGATTAATGGTGAGAGTACAAGTGCAGATTTTAATCGACCAGGTCATTTATTTCCATTGATTGCTAGAATCGGCGGGGTTCTAGTACGTCCAGGACATACGGAAGCGGCTGTAGATTTAGCAAGTATGACAGGCTCAAAACCAGCAGGTCTCATTTGTGAAATCATGAATGAAGACGGCACAATGGCTAAAGGTGAGCAACTCCAAGCATTTAAAGAAAAACATCAATTAAAAATGATTACCATTGAATCTTTGATTCATTACCGTAAATTGCATGAACAGCACATGCATGCAAAAGCTAAAGTAAAACTACCTACAGATTTCGGTACATTTGATATGTATGGATTTGAATCAGATTATTCACATGATGAAATTGTTGCAATTGTCAAAGGTGACATTCAAAACGTTGAAAATGTACGTATTCATTCATCTTGTCTGACAGGTGATATTTTCCATAGTCAACGTTGTGACTGTGGTGCTCAATTAGAAGCAGCAATGAAATACATCGACGAACACAACGGTATGGTGATTTACTTACCACAAGAAGGTCGAGGCATTGGCTTAATTAATAAACTGAAAGCCTATGAACTGATTGAACAAGGTCACGATACAGTCACTGCGAATTTAGCATTAGGTTTTGAAGAAGATTTACGAGATTATTATCATGCTGCTGAAATTTTAAAACACTTCGGCATTGAAAAAGTGAACTTGTTAAGTAATAACCCAGAAAAATTCAAAGGGTTAAAACATTATGGTATTGAAGTTGAAAAGCGAATTGAACTGATTGTACCTGAATGTAGTCACAATCACGATTATATGCAAACGAAAAAAGAAAAAATGGGACACATGATTTAATAAATTTTAACGATATTATTGGAGGAATTAACATGAACTTTGAAGGTAAACTATTAGGTAAAGATTTAAAAATCGGTATTGTTGTGAGTCGTTTTAATGATTTTATTACAGGTCGCTTATTAGAAGGGGCTAAAGATGTATTAGTCCGTCATGAAGTAGAAAATGATAATATTGATGTAGCATATGTACCAGGTGCATTTGAAATTCCACTAGCTGCTAAAAAATTAGCAGAAACAAATAAGTATGATGCAGTGATTACATTGGGTTGTGTCATTCGCGGAGCAACATCTCATTATGATTATGTATGTAATGAAGTTGCAAAAGGCGTATCAAAAGTGAGTGATACAGCAGGCTTGCCAGTAATCTTCGGTGTACTAACAACTGAGACAATTGAACAAGCAATCGAACGAGCAGGTACAAAAGCAGGCAATAAAGGTGCAGAATCAGCAATGGCTGCAATTGAAATGGCAAACTTATTAAAATCAATTCAATAAGTGTTTATGAATTAAAAATAACAGACAAAAGGCAAGGCCGATAGTGGTCTTGCCTTTTTCATGAATACAGTATTTACTTACGTTTCTTTAAGCCTTTGAGACCGAAACTTAAACCAATAACTGCGGCAATTGCGCCAGCGCCTACAGCAAGTGTTTTAGGTTTCACAAATTCTTTGACAGCTAAATTTAAATTTTGCGGACGTTCAGCTAAACGTCGCATAAAGTATCCGAACCAATCTTCGCCAAATGGAACATAGATACAGAAATGATAACCGTCTTCGGCAATTTCATAAGCTAACTCTGAACGGAAACCATACAACATTTGAAATTCGAAATTATCACGATCTATGTTGTTCTCTTTAACGAATTTTTTAACATGATCAATGATTTTGTGGTCATGTGTAGCGATAGATGTAAAATTCTTCGCACTTTTCAGTCTTTTTTCGATAAGCTTAATATAATTCTCATCGATGTCCTCTTTAGTTTGGTAGGCGATAGACGCATTTTCTTTATAAGCACCTTTGACTAAACGTAATCGAATGTGCGGGTAATTTTCAATCATATTGTCGGCTGAATATAAATAAGCTTGAACTACTGTTCCGATGTTATCATAATCTTTTGATAATTCATCCAATACGTAGAGGATATTTGATAAGCCTGCATATTTCTCGGTATCAATATTGATATGAATATTACCAAGTGACTTTGCTTTTTCTACAATTTCTCTTAAGTTCTGTTCTGCCAAATCTACATCGAACTCTGCGCCTAATTGACTGATTTTAAGAGAAATATGTGCGTCTAAATCGTTGTCGTAAATTGCTTGTAGTACAGTTAAAATAATTTTCTTTTCTTTAATACTTTGTTCTTTTGAATCTACAAATTCACCAAGACAATCGACAGTCACCGTAATCCCCTTATCATTAAGTGTTTGGATTGTCTTAATAACTTCATCAATCGAGTTACCAACAACTACTTTACTGGCACCTAACATAGGTCCGTATTTTCGTGCTGCTTGGTTCAAAAAAGTGTTATTTGATAAACTGATAAAAAAATCTTTGACTAATGGCATGTAAATTCCTCCCATACAACTCTGTTAAAAATAGTGTATCATGTTTCATAAATGTATGAAAACGTTAACAATATACAAATATACTTATTTATTTATAAATAACACGAATAGTAAATTATGTAATTGATATGAGAAAAGAACACAATACTAAAAAGGTTATCCTTAATTCAGTTGAGTATATATGTCAGTTCTAAATAGATTTTAATCGGTTCGTTTTGATACAATAATAGTAATTAATTCAGTAGAAGGGTAGTCGTTGATATGTGGAAGTGGGAAACAGAAAGTGAAGCAAAAGGTGTTATAGTTATTGCTCATAATATATTAGAACATACAGGCAGATATGCCTATGTGATTACATCACTCAGACGAAATGGATATCATGTGATTATGGGTGATTTGCCTGGACAAGGCCAAACTTCAAGATCTAATAAAGGTCAAATCGACAACTTTGAAGTCTATCACGAACATATCTTGGAATGGTTGAGAATAGCGAGTGAATATAAATTACCTACATTTTTAATGGGTGTCGGCTTAGGCGGTTTGATTACATTAAATTTAATGGAAAGAACTGAGTTGCCGATTGAAGGTATTATTTTACTTTCGCCATTAGTTGCGTTTAAGACAAATGCTAAAACACGCAAAAATCTATTTACATCTAATATTGGTGCAGGCGTTAAAGATATGCGCTTTAATGTAGGCATTGAACCAGAGCATTTAACAAGAAATGAAGAAGTTATAAGAGAAACTAAAGAAGATGGTTTGATGCTGACAAAAGTATCTTACCATTGGTATAAAGAAGTTGTTCATGTCATGAAAAAGACTTTAGAACATTTAGAAGACATCCAAAGTATCCCAATGTGCTTAATGTATGGGAAAGAAGATCAAATTTTAGACACCGATGCGATTGTAGAAATCAAAAAACGTGTAAAAACAGACGAACTTTATTATAAAGCATGGGAAGGACTCTACCATGAAATTCATAATGAACCAGAGCGTCCGTTAGTCATGCGTTATATCCTTAGTTATTTAAATAACAAAGTCAATGCATTAGGTTTTATACCAAATGACATTGATGATCAAATTGAAATTTAATCAAAAAGGCGCTGTAATAACCTTTACCATTACAGCGTCTTTTGTATTGTCGGTAAATGTTTACAATGTGTAAAATTTCCAAGCATTTCGCATTGATTTTATAGGCTGAAATTGGTATCTTGTATATGTGAAATAAATCACATAGAAGCGATTCTAAATTGGAGAGGGTAAGTAATATGAGTAATGTAAAAGCGAATAAAGTAGTTTTAGTAGGCGATGGTGCAGTAGGTTCTAGTTATGCATTCGCTATGATAGCACAAGGTGTTGCTGATCAATTAGTAATTATTGATTTAGTAGAAGAAAAAGTAAAAGGCGATGTACTAGACTTAAACCATGGTATGCCTTATGGTGAATCACCATCTATCGTTACAGCAGGTTCATATGCTGATTGTTCAGATGCTGATTTAGTTGTTATCACTGCAGGTGCACCCCAAAAACCTGGTGAAACACGCTTAGATTTAGTAGAAAAAAATACTAAAATCTTCAAATCAATTGTGGGTCAAATTATGGACAGCGGTTTTGATGGTATTTTCTTAATTGCTGCTAACCCAGTAGATGTGCTTACTTATGTCACTAAAAAAGTTTCTGGTTTACCAAAAGAACGTGTTATCGGTTCTGGTACAATTCTAGATACAGCACGTTTCAAATATGAATTAGGTGCAGAATTCGGTGTAGCACCTGAAAGTGTTAATGCTAGCATTATTGGTGAACATGGTGATTCAGAATTAGCAGTATGGTCACAAGCAAGTATTGCAGGTCAAAATTTATATGACATTTTAAATGGTGATCCTGAACGTGCAAAACGTATTGAAGAAATCTTCTTAAATACACGTGATGCAGCTTATGACATCATTAAAGCTAAAGGCGCAACTTATTATGGTATCGCAATGGGCTTATTACACATTTCTAAAGCTATTTTACGTAACCAAAATCTTGTATTAACAGTTTCAAGTTACTTAGAAGGTGAATACGGTCATAAAGATGTTTACATCGGTGTACCAACACTTGTAAACCGTGCAGGTGCAGTGAAAATTTATGAAACACCTTTAAATGAAAGAGAAACTAAAGAGTTTAGCCACTCTGTAGAAGTATTAAAAGAAACAACTAAAAGTGTAGATAAATTATTTAACTAAGTTTAAATACAACAAGAGCAGCTATCGCATTATGCGGTAACTGCTCTTATTTGGCTCTCTGTCAAATAGGACTGGTGAGCTAAAACACAGAGATTAAGCAGCATAAAGTTGCTTGATCTCTTTTTTTTGGATTAGCTGCAAAAAGATTTGTACATAAAATGATACGACTGCGTAAATTACCAAAATTTCTATAACCAAAAGATATTCTCTGTATCAGCTTTATTTTAGTATTTATTCCCTCAAGTGGA